>CAJYIL010000123.1 GCA_913774795.1 Pseudobdellovibrionaceae bacterium | reverse complement strand
TACACGACGCTCTTCCGATCTGCTCGGTTCAGTTGAACCGTTACATCTTTAACATCTTTCAAGAGAACGGAGTCTCGCTCCCGAAGGACACGCAAGAGCGTGGTCTTGCCGGCATGCAAGATTGGTTGAACGGCAAACAAATCTGTCGCTCGTGGTGGGACACACTCGTTCGCGACAATTACCGCGACCAAGAACGCCTACTCGTGATGGAGTCTCTATCTCGCTACAAGACCTTCAACGTTCAAGATCTCGGTACGATTAAAATCACGCCAAATCTCTGGACGACCGAAGCGGTCGTGGCATGGTTCCGCCTTCTTCAGCGCGAAGGCGCGATTCCGAATCGAGATGCGCAATTGAAACAAGCTGAAAACATTCTTCGCGCGCGCGTGAACTACCAGGGCTCCGCGATGAACTTACAGGGCAAACTCGATTGGGAAGCTCGCTGGATGCTGTTTTCATCGGCCGATCAGGAGGCGATGGGAGTTTTCGGGATTGCGATCGACAACGCGTCGTGGTCGTCAGATGCCGGCAAGATGGCGCGCGGGATCATCGCGCGCATGAATAAGGGTCTTTGGGATACGACTCTCGCCAACGCATGGGCCCTGACGACTCTTCGCCGGTTTTCGCAAAAATTCGAGAAAGACAAAGTGACGGGACAAACCCTCGTTACAGCCCCACAGCAGAAGCAAGTTTTTGACTGGGCGAAGACTCCTTCAGGCTCAGATGCGCGAGTGACGTGGCCATCGGGTTCGATGGAGCGAGCCGTGAATGTGGATTTCAAACACGAGGGCGGTGGAAAACCGTGGATGCTTCTGCAGACGCGTTCCGCGATTCCGCTCAAAGCACCTTGGGATCTCGGTTACCGCATCTCGCGAAAGTTGACCGCGATTACGCAAAAGACTCCGAAGAAATGGAGTGACGGCGACGTCGTGAACGTCGAGATCACTGTCTTCGCGAAGTATGATCAACCGTGGGTCGTCGTTCGTGATCCGATTCCGGCCGGCGCGTCTCATCTCGGTTCGGGACTCGAGGGGTCGTCGGCCCTCCTGGACCGCGATCCGAAAGTGAAAAAGGATGCGAATATACCTGACGATTATCCGATCGAATTCGAAGAAAAAGGTCAGGCCAACTACATCGCTTATGCGGCTTATTTGCAAAAAGGTACCTATCGTCTGAACTACCGCATTCGCTTGAACTCGTCGGGCACCTTCCGTCTGCCTCCGACTCGCGTCGAAGCGTTGTATGCGCCAGAAACTTTTGGAGAGTCGCCGAATGGTCCTTGGCCCGTTTCTCCGTAATATGGCTCTCGCAACTGCGCTGAGCGTCGCTTGCGCGGCCGGGTGCTACCACTTTGTCGGCGAGCGAACCCGCTCGTTCGCCGAAGTGCAGTCGTCGTTTACGCCGAGCGACTCGTGGGTTCTCGATCGAGACGGCTTTCCGCTCGAAAGCCTTCGCACCGCTCATACCAACCGATCGCTGGATTGGGTAAGCCTCGCGGAGGTCTCTCCGAGCTTCGTGAGTCAGTTGGTCGGTGCAGAGGACCGACGGTTCTACTCTCACCCGGGCGTCGATGTCTTTGCGCTGACGCAAGTCTCGCGTAAGCGCGGAGCTTCGACACTGACGATGCAACTCGCAAACCTTCTCGCCCGCCAGAAATCGAAAAACGCTTTTGCGAGAAAATTCGAGCAGATTTTCGAAGCTCTTCGTCTCGATGCTCGGTGGTCGAAAAATCAAATCCTCGAAGCTTACGTCAACATGGTTCCCTTTCGTGGTGAGCTCGTCGGCCTGCGAGCTGCCAGCGTCGGACTTTTTGAAAAGTCACCGGCCGCTCTCGACAAAACGGAGTCAGCTCTTCTGGTCGCGATGATTCGTTCGCCAAACGCGCGCTTGGAACAAGTCGCAAAAAGAGCCTGTGCCCTGTTGCGCGAAAACGACTGCTCCTCCACCGAAGCTCGGGCTCGCGAGACCTTGGCGGCCCATTATCGTCTTCAACGACAACGCTTGCGCGTTCCGGTTCTCTCGAATTCGTTCATCGTAAAATCGGGCGGAAAAAGTATTCAGACGACGCTCGATGCGCGCATCCAAGAAGCGGCCATGTCGGCGG
>CAJYIL010000122.1 GCA_913774795.1 Pseudobdellovibrionaceae bacterium | reverse complement strand
ATCGCCACCTTCGTTTGCGTCGTCACAATTGGTTCAGCGGCTCGCGCCAGCGGCAATTCTGGAGCGGTCAGTTCAGGAACTTCGGCCCGCATGTGAAGCACGCGTCGCTGCCCGAATGGCCAGGTCTACTCTTGAGTGTGTGGCACGTAAATCGTTAAGACTGCAAGGTAATCGCATTCTAACGCCGGTCATCGCCTTCACTCTCTGCTTGGTGTTGACGGCGGGTGCAACATATTTCGCGTTTGAATCTGCGCGAACTGAGAACGCCGCGCGCTTTGAGCGAGCCATCGGCGTGTTCCGTGACACCATCCGTACCCGCATGGTCGTTTACACGAACGCCGTGATCTACACGCGCAACCTCTTTAACGTGATGCCTCACCTGTCGGCGACGCAGTTTCAGCAATTCGTGAATGAGATGGCCCTCCGAGAAAATTTTCCTGGTATCCAGACGATCGGTTATGTCGAGCATTCGACGAAAAACGGTCACGAAATCGATGTCGTGAAATATCTCGAAATCTTAAATGAGGGTACGGTTTCTGTTCTCGGTCGCGATTTACGCGAGAGCCCCGAGCGCAAAGCGGCGATGAACGAAGCCCGCGATTCAGGCCTTCCCGCAGCCTCGGATCGAGTGACAACGATGCGGCCGAATGGTGGGCAAACGTACGCCTTTCTCATCTTCGTCCCCGTGTACAAGCCAGGCTTTCCGACCACGACGATTGAAGAAAGGCGTTCGGCGCTTCGCGGTTTTGTTTATGGCGGATTTCGGGCGGCAAATCTTTTCGGTCGTCTGACTGAAGATGCGCGTTTTCGGAAGGCGGCGTTCATTGTTCGCATTTACGACGGCCGCTCTGCCCGAGAAGACGCTCTGATGTTTTCGGAAGGCCCCGAGTCGATCACGGATCCTCTCATGAGTCGTGATTTCGGTTTCGAGTTTGCGGATCACGCCTGGACGATTCGAATCGTGGCTCCGCGAACATACGCGGTGACGGTTTTGGAGTGGATGCCCGCCATCGTTTTCGCGTTAGGTCTCCTCCTGAGCGTGGCGCTGGCGTTGGCGCTTCAGCGCTCTCAACGATTAGCAGAGCGCTTGCGCGAAGACCTCGTCGAGCGGGAAAAGACCGCGTCGCTTTTGCGCGAATCTCGTCTCGACGCCGAAGAGGCCAATCGGGCGAAATCAATCTTTCTTGCCAATATTTCACACGAGATTCGAACGCCGCTCGGAGTGATGCTCGGATTCAGCGAGGTGGCGTTGACCCAATCGAACGAAGCCGAGCGTAACGAATCGTTGAAGACCGTGATCCGGAGTGGGCGCGAGCTCACGCGCATCATCGGTGATGTTTTGGATGTCTCCAAGATCGAAGCGAAAACGCTTGAGCTCGTGAAAGTTCCGTTTGCTTTAAGAGAGATGGTTCAAGACTTGGTGTCGCTTTGGAGGCCTCAGATCGAAGCCAAAGGGGTCACGTTTGACGTTCATCTTTCGTCTTCGCTGCCGTCGTTGATCGTCTCGGATGAGACTCGCATCAAGCAAGTTTTAACGAACTTGCTTTCCAATGCGGTCAAGTTCACGGCTTCAGGCTCGATTCGATTTTTGATCTCGTGCCGGGAAATCGAAACAGGCCGATTTGAGCTTTGCTTTCAAGTCGTTGATTCGGGGATCGGTATCTCCGCGGAGCACCGCGATCGACTTTTCAAACCGTTTTCACAAGGCGACACCTCGATCACGAGAAAGTACGGCGGAAGCGGTCTCGGACTCGCACTCTCTCGCTCGATCGCCGAGACTCTGGGAGGAGAGTTGCGACTCGAGCCGGATGTCGTAGGTTCCGCGTTCACCTTCAGGTTTCCCGTCGATGTGACTTCGGCGGTTGAGGAGAAAGCAGAGACGCCCGTGTCGTTGAAGGGGCGGCACATTTTGCTCGTGGACGATTCTCCAGACAATCGCGCACTCGTGAGTCTGATGTTGAAAAAAGCAGACGCCTCGGTCGAGGTCGCGGTTGATGGAGACGACGGCGTACAAAAAGCGTTGGCCGGGCACTTCGATCTCATTCTCATGGATATTCAGATGCCCCATAAAGATGGCTACTCGGCGCTTCGCGAATTAATCGAGAAGCAAGAACATCACCCGCCGGTGATCGCGCTGACCGCCCATGCGCTTCGCGAGGAGCGTGAGCGAGCCTTGAAAGAAGGCTTTGCAGGCTACATCACAAAGCCGGTCGACCGCGAGACGTTGGTGAGAATTTCGGCCGAGACACTCGGCTAGATTTCGTTTTTATCGCGCGCCGTAAAACGAATTGATACGATCGATGTCACTTGCGCTCAGACCTTCGCTGGGAGCGATCGCCGCTCCCGTCGTGCTGACGATTGTTGGATCTCCGTTTCTAGAGAACATCGTCTCAGGGTAGAGCATGACGCTCCTAAAATCGAATGGCTTGCGACCCGAGAGAATCATAAAATCAGTTGGCAGCTTTTCGAAATTCGCAAGCGCACTGCCTTCGATGTTTTCGCGGTTGACGCGGATGAATGAGTCTCGGTCGTTACGATTTTGTTCGTGAATAAATCCGATGGCGTGCATGAGTTCATGCGCGATCTCGTGCGCTCCGCAATCCGGCGCGAGATAGATCGGCTGCTTGCCCCCGATTTTTCCCATGTACGACTTGCAGCGGCCGGTTCCGGATTCGATAACGAGAACATCGTGCTGGTTGGTGTAAGGCACGAAACGAACGGCCGTCGGCTTGAAATACTCAATCGCGTCTCGTACACGAGACGGATTCGGGAGACTCGGTTGAATGTAAATCGGGATTTCTCTCGTCGGCCAAGGGCTGATTCGAGAAACTTGCGCGGCTCGACCGGCGGTCCCCGGTGTCCCGATGATGATGTCACCTTCGATGACCGCGACTCCGTCTTCGACCGTGTAATCGCGGACGATGTCCTCGGAAAGCTCGGCATGCTGATCAGCGCTCTTTTCTCCCGGCAGCGGCGCAGAGGTCTCGTTGGTTTTCAGGGAGAAATCGCGTTCGTCATTTCGCTCTTGAGCTCTTGCAATCGTCGCAGGGGGCACGATCTCGGAACTCTCGGGGTGATCTTGTCGGTTGGCGTTTTGAACATCGCGGGCGTCTTGAGCGGCCGTCTGATCCCGACGGCCGAGAATAAAAAAGACGACAACTAAAATGGCTAAGATCGCAAATAGGAACTTCATCCTGAAAAGCCTAGCTCGGCCACGTGCGTTCTGGCTTGTTTTGTTTTTAGAAATTTAAAAGAGAAACGATTGGTGCCGAGCTAGCGAGCCCGCTAAATTTGAATGCCATGCCTCAAACCGTTTCGGCGAGTCTTCGTCTTCAAATCGAACGCTTAAATCTGCTCTACACGCAAAATCTGCGTGGCATCATCTCGTTGGTTTTTTTAGCGGTCGCCTATCTGACGGTCGCTTGGGCCTCCGGCCATCGTGAGTTCGCTGAAATATGGGCCGCCATCGTCTTTTCATCGGCGGTCGTTCGAGTCGTGATGTCGTTAGCCTGGAATCGCCTGCGCGACCAAATCACCTCGCATGAGACCGCTAGAAGGTGGGAGCGCGGTCTCGAGGCGATGTTGCTTTTGAGCGGTTTTGCGTGGGGTGCTCTCGGTTGGCGGATGCCGTCTGAACCCGTCAGCGTGCAGATCGTGACGACGGCTTCGGTCGTCATGATGTCGGCGGGGGCGATGGTCGCCTACGCGGCGTCTTACCGCATGATGATGTTGATCATGGCGCCGTCATTCGTGATTTGGTCGATCTCCCTTTTCATCGCCGGCGGGCCCTTGTATCCGATCATCGGCGCGATGCTCATGCTCATTTGCCTTCTCTCGGTCGTCGTCGGCCGAGACCACAACGCTTACATCGTGCGCGGTTTAAAATTGAATATCGAAAACGGCGATTTGACCGCAAGGCTCAAAAGCCAAGTGGATTCGCTTGAAAAGGCTCAAGAGGAATTGCGGCGCACAGAGGATTTGCGCCGCGAGCAAAGTGAAGCCGAAGCCTCAAACCGAGCCAAGAGTGTTCTTCTGGCCAACGCGTCTCACGAGATTCGAACTCCTCTGGCCGCGATCAACGGATTCTCCGACATGCTCCTGCAAAATCCGGCGCTCGCGGAGGATGTACGAAGCGATCTTAAGATGATTTCTCGAAACGGAAAGTATCTGGTCGCCCTCGTCAACGATCTGCTCGACCTCTCGAAAATCGAAAACGGGCAGATGTATATTCAGAAAAGCTTTATCTCGCCGCTCACAGAAATACAGGACGTCGTCGCGCTCATGCGGCCGACAATTGAAGAGCGCGGACTGAGATTCGACGTGCAGATCGACCGGCTTCCCTCGCGAATTCACTCAGATTCAACTCGCCTCCGTGAGATCTTAATCAATCTCCTCACAAACGCTGCGAAGTTTACCGATCAAGGCGTCGTTTCAATGCGGGCCTCGTTTAATGAGGCCTCTTCGGCATTAAGAATCGTGATCGAAGATTCGGGGATCGGGATTTCAGAGGAGGCCGCAAAGACTCTTTTTCGGCCGTTCTCGCGTGGACTCAGTGCTCGCGTTCAGCGAGTCCCGGGCTCTGGGCTGGGACTCGCTCTCTCGAAGAATCTCGCGCGGCTCCTCGGCGGAAACCTGGTTCTCTTAAATTCAGGGGCCACTTCAGGTGCCAAGTTCGAATTGACGATTGATGCCGGTCCTAACGCACTCCTTTGTAACGACGTCGACGCGAAGCCCGTCGTTGAACGTGCGGGCCGGCCCATGAGTGCCGCGCGTCGGCTTGAGGGTCGGCGCATTCTGGTCGTCGATGATTCCAAAGATCTGCAGGTGCTGATGAAGCGATATCTTATAAAACAAGGTGCCGAAGTCAGCGTGCGAGAGAACGGGGCGGAGGCGCTCGAACTTCTTCGTCAATCGGAGTTCGATTTGGTTTTGATGGACATCAAAATGCCGGTCCTGGATGGCTATTCGGCCACGCGAGCCGCTCGCGATGCGGGCTACCGGCGCGCCATCGTCGCGGTGACGGCGCATGCGTCGACAGACGACCGGCAGCGCTGTTTTCGATCTGGCTTCGATTCCTACGTGTCAAAGCCGGTCGATTTCGATCACTTGGTCGATGACCTCTCGAAGTTTCTGCCGGTCCCGAACTGACTCTGTCTGGCTCGGCATTTCGTATGCAGGATTTTGGGCGAGACGCCCCCAACTCCGTCAGGATTCACGGCATGAAGACACTCGTCACATTTACGGCACCGCTCTTGGTTCTTTTTTCTAGTTCGATGGCTTTCGCCTGGGCCGATTTGGGTCATTCCATTGTCGGGGCTGTGGCTGAAGAAACCATGAAGCCCGAAACGCGCGATTACTTGCGAGGGTTGATGGGGCTTGAGCCCCTTTCGGTTTCGGCGATTTTCCCAGATCACGTTCGGGACGATGATCGGTTTGGTCATAAAGACCCAGACGTCTCCAAGCGCGGCGCCGACACACACGACTTCGGCGATTTTCACTTCTGCGAAATTCCGACGGGCTTCACCTACGATACAAAACCGGAGCACTCGACAAAAGATTGTTACGGCGCCATCCAGGGTTCGATCGCTCTTTTGAAATCGAAAACATCGACGACGGCGGAGAAACAACTCGCCATTCGTTACTTGGCTCACGTGATGGGCGATATTGCCCAACCTCTCCATATCGGCAACGGCTTCGATCTCGGAGGTAACGCGTGTCAGGTGACCGTTCAAGAAACGCCTGAGCGCAATCCGATGAAGACGAATCTTCACGCGTTCTGGGACGACGGAATCGTCGTGTTCTTAGGAACGACTTACGCGGACCCAGCGCAGAAAATCGGCAACGCCAAATACATGAACCAATATCTTTCGGCATTTGAACGCTTACGCCCGGAGATGCTAACGCCCACCGCGAAGGCTCAATACGGAGCGGGCACGGTGAAAGACTGGATGCTCGAGTCGCAAGCGCTTCGTGAGAACGGGCTCTATCCCGATGCGCCCGGGTCCATGGACGGCATTCCCGCGGGCGAGCGTGCGAAGCACCGCCCTTACTGTCAATGGTTCGAGGATCAGGCGTCATCGAAACCGGGCGCGGGTTCGGCGATCGACAAATCAAAGATTCCGGTTCTGGATCTCGCTTACGAGAAGAAATTTGCTCCGGTCGTCGAGACGCAGCTACTGAAGGCGGGCCTCCGCCTGGCCGCGCTCTTGGATGATGTCGCTCTTTCTCAGCCCAAAGCTCTTCGCATGACCGACGCTCAGCAAGAGGACACGCTCTCTCGCGTGCAGACGGCGTTTAAAACGGCCGGATCGTCGGCCGCCCTCGACTCTGGCAATGCGGCTGCAGGAGGGGCGGGTGTCTTGGGCGGGGTTGTCGGCGCAGGCCCTGCGAACGCCGCGAACGACACGAACGCGACGACATCGCGAGTGCTGAAGGCACGCGCGCCTCGCGCTTTGCCGAAAGCTGTTAACGATAACTGAGCGGTCAGGGCGCGGCGCCCGTCGAAAAGGGCTGTTTGTGAGGCAGCCTCTCGAGCGACCCACGCCAGTTGGTAAGCTTCATGATGTTTGCGCCAGCGACTCACTGGTGACTCGCGCCTACAAATGCGCAACCGGAGTCAGAGCATGCCCGTGTCAGTTTGGTCGCAATCGGCCATCACGATTGAGCAAGGGAGCTCACTCGTACATTAAAACGGCAAACTCAGATGTAGAAGCCTCCGGCTATCGCCGAGGCTCGAATCGCGTACTCGCAAACTGCCGCGCAAGAGCTTCGTCATAGCTGAGACGCTTGCGCCGCGCCTCACGCTCAACGCTCTCGTGGAACTCGATCGCCCAGCGCCACTCGGTTCCCTCTTCACGCTCGATGCGGTTCTTCTCGAGGTAGTTCTTGAGATTTCGTTCGTCTCTTTCACCCTTCACAATTCTGCTGAACGCGAGACCGTCCCAAAAGCGTTTGCCGAAGGGCTTTCCTTTACGTGCTTTGGTGATGAATCGCGCGATCAGGCCCGTTGAGACCTTCATAAAGTTCTGAATGAGCTCGCGCGTTTTGAAACTGACGAAGAGATGAATGTGATCACGCATGATTTCGAGGTCATGAATCACGATGCCATACTTAGACGCCTTCGTTTCGATGATGCGTCTGACTTCGAGTTTGTTAGAGATGAAGCTTTTTGCCCCGCGAGCATGCGAGCTCTTCAGAATCAGATGAAGCTTTCGCTTTTGATCAAGAGGTCTGAACACCTTTCGGCGTCCTGACATATCCCCGCCATGCGAAATTCGCGCTGCCGAGAACTCAGACTTTTTTTTAAAGAACGATCTCTTGCTAATTCAAAATCGAACTGCAACAGGCGGAAGAAAAAAAGTTTGAGTCAGGTGTCTTCCGTTTGCCAATCTCGGTTTACCACAACTTTGAAAGAACA
>CAJYIL010000121.1 GCA_913774795.1 Pseudobdellovibrionaceae bacterium | reverse complement strand
AAGCTCCTTGCACGTCCGAAAGAAGGGCTGAGATCGTCACGTTTCCAGAGGCGAGAGTCGATATCAATCCCGAGCTTGAAATGTTCGCTGTCGACAGATTCGAAGACACCCAAGTGACCGATGAAGTTAAGTCGCGAGAGCTATGGTCACTATAACTTCCGATGGCTTTTGCTTGCGAGCTATAGCCAGCCGCAACCGAATTCGGTGTGAAGGAAACCGAGATTGATTGGAGAACCGCTGGCGTTATTCGAATGGATGAAGTCGCCGTAACAGAGTCGAGTTCGGCGGTCATCGTCACCTGACCTTCGCGAAGACCACTTACAACTCCGTTTGAATCAGCGAGCGCCACTGAAGCATCAGACATCGATAATCGAGCTGATGACGTGACGTCCATGTTTGAATCATCACTGTAATAACCGCGAACGACAATTCGATCACTGAGACCGTTCGCGACGCTAAGATTCGAGGGCGTGATTGTTAAGGCTTGAAGAACAGCCGCGCCAACGTAAACGACTTTATCAGCCGACTGCGCAAGCCCATTTGCGGTCAGATGCATGCTGCCAATGCTCGATGACTGAATTATCAAGGGCGACGCGTGCTCGTTCACGAACCACCCGATCGTCGTCGACGTCTTGGCCCATGCTGTCCCGAGCGTCACATCTTGCGAAGAACCATCCGTGAACAGCGCAATCGCTTTGTAACTGCCGGTCCGGCCGAGTGGCATGCTGGAAGGGCCGTCGATCGAAAGGGAGCTCGGAACTTCTTTTACGATCGAGTACTGCCCGATGGCGTTCGAACTTAAGAACGAAGCCGTCAGAACGCAGTCTCCGCTGCCGAGGCCCGCGAGCTTCTTTCCGGCGACGACGTCGTCAGTCACATTTGCGACCGAGGCGTTGGAAACGCCGTAAGTTGCGACACTCGTCACATCGAAGACTCGACCGTCGCTGAAAGTCGCATTCACGATAAGCGGGATCGAGCTCGCCCGCGCAAGTATCGATTTACGTGGACTCAAAGAGAGACTAGACAAACTGACCGACGCAATGCTGACTGGCGCGGATGCTTCTAATCCTGACAAGGTAGCCTTGACCGAGGCCACTCCAGCCGCGACGGCCTGAAACGCACCTGCTTGAGAGCCCAGACTTCGAACGAGCGCGGAGTCGCTCGATGACCACGTCGCCACCGAGCTTACATCGCGCTCGATGCCGTCGTCATAAGTGGCGAAGGCTTGGGCGACCATCGGGACACCCGGAGCCAACGAAGTTGCAGCTCCAACGACTCGCAAACCTGTTGGAAGACTCGTAATCGTTGCGTCGGCTCGCGCGGAGAGCGCGTTCATAGAGGCTGAAACGCGGATCGCGCCGATTGCGAGCGGAACAAGTCGCCCTTGCGTGACTGAAGCTAACCCTGTCGTCGTCACAGCCGTCGCTGGGACCGTTGACCAGTCTACACTGTCGGTCACGTCGCGCTTTTGCCCGTCTGCTTTCACCAGATAGGCACGAAACTGCATCGGGGAATTGAATGGGATGCTGGCGCCGTTCGGCGTCACCATCAGCGTCGATGTGCTAGCGATGTCCGGCTGATGAGTCGCGATGCGCGAGCAGGACGAGAGCCAGAGAGCGAGAATTAAAAGAGCCCATGAAAGTGATCTCATTTTTCCTCCGGAGACTTAGACTGATCGAGTCCATTGGACGAACCAAATTTGAATTTCAGGAATACGAGCGACCTTACTGAGATCGCCGTCAGACCGATCGCCGAATGGTTGAGTTCCTCGCGCGCGAAATTTGCGCCGAGCTCGAAACGCTCGGAAATCATCGTGCCCGCTTCGATTGCGGCCTCGTAGTGCGAGAATAAACTTGAGAGCGCGACAAGACCTGTTGCCGATACGTTGATTCCAGTCGCGAACCGATATCCGAGGTGCAAGCTCAGAAGAGGCGAAGATTGATGCTCAATATACGCTTGCGCAGGGTTAGAGCCAGAGTTCGCGTAATTCTCCAACCCGATACCGGGTTCCAACTGCCAAGAGCTTTCAGGGCTGAATACAGAATACAAAGCACTTAATCGCAAGCTTCGCATGTTCACGAGATCAGATTGGGTTGACGAAACGGTGTTTCGCAACGAGCCCAGCAGGTGAACTTGCTCAAGGCCTAAAAAATCCAGGCTTTTCTTTGCTCGCGCATCGAAAACGTATGACGGCACATTCAGATCGCTGTAGGCGCTTTGCTCCGAAAGAAGGCGATCATTTGACTTTGCCGCGCCCACCGCGACCCAATTGCTGTCAGCCAGAGCCGCGTTCGCGGCCAATATGACCGCGAAAAATAAAAAGACGAAATGCTTCATTGTAACTCCGCACATGCTTGATTGATCGGACCGAGCGACTCGAAAATTGCGATCACGCAATCACTTGTTAAAATTTCTTGGGAAGTGGCACTCGCCTGCTCTTAAGCCGAGGAATGGGAACACGCTCAACTGACTGGATTTAACATCCCCCGTTTCGTCGCGGAACGATCCGCTCCTTTGCGAGATTTGCGTCGTTGCCGTTATGGAGAGACTTTGCGAGAGGCATGATTCTATACCCACTTCTGCCTGTAACGCAGGATTTGACTGAAAGGCCGTCACGCCCGATGGAACGGGCACCATTATCGGAATTAAAATCTCCGGCTGGATAAACGCGCGAGCTGAAAACATCTCAAAGGAGTATCTGGCGCCGAGAACGGCCGACACGGTTTCAGCGGTAACAACTTTCAGAGTGTCGCTCGATAGCACGAGGTGGGCGGAATCTTCCTGGCTCACTCCGAAATCAAGAGTGATCGGAGCGGCGATTTTGGATCGAAGCTTGACGGATTTTTGTCGAAGCTTGAAGCGCGATTCCTGTTGCAGAAAACTGAACTGCCCACGCGCGGTGAACGATTGCTCACCAAACGCGAATGCAACGGCCAACGTTGGATTCAGTGCGTACTGCGTTTTCAGATTGAAACTCGGGCCGCTTAAGCCCGTCAATTTTGCACTTGCTGTGCTCGCGGCTCTCGACATTTGGAGATACGTGGGCCCTATACCGGTTTCGAAAGAGTTCACAAGATCATCGGAGGAATGAATGGGCTTTTGCTCTATAGGAGCGAGCGTAGTCGGCAGAGGCGGCTTGATCTCATGAACCAAATAGCGAGGTTCGACCTGAGCAGGCTTTCTAATTGCGAAAGGCACAAGCGGCGAAACTGGATCAACCAGTTTCTGCGGCGTCGCGGGTTCTGCTTGAGCGATGCCGCCTTCGGGAAGTCGGAATTCGGCCGACTCGCCCTGTTTTAAAACGCGGTCAATTCCTCCCAAGCGGAAGTGAACTTTGCCGGAAACGGATGTCAGGAGCGTCCGACCTGACGCGTCCCTTTTCAACGACGCTTTCGCACCTCTCAATTCAATCTGAAAGCGCTCTCGGCCCGTGTGGACGCTGATCTGACTTTCGTCGCCCGAGAACGAAATATTCCCGTAGCTCAAACGAAATTCGCTTGCGTGCACGGGATCGATGACCTGGATCAGTGTCTCCGCGTTGAGCTCAATCTTCGAATCCCGAAGCTGAAAGTCGATGCTGGAATTTTTTTGCGTGAAAATCGACATCCCGTCGGTGACATCCATTTTCTCGCTCGCTTGTCCCCAGGTTTCGAAGCGTGAACGACGCATTTGAACGGTCCCGCGCGTTTTTTCAATCGCACCTGCAATGACTGCACTGGATTGTTCACGCGTGGTAAGGCTTGCGACCGCCTGCCTGTAAGCAAACCACCCGATGAGCAGGCAGACCGTGAGGTTTAGAACGTCAGTGGCGGACTCTCGATATCTCATTGCGTCTTCAATTTTCCGCGACTCTGATTCATAGAGATGTCGGCAGAAACGGTCGATGACGTCAGGACTCGGTGACGCGCATTCATGGCGACGTCCGCACTCGTTTCAGGCGAAGACGAGAATGTACGCCCTGACGAGATCGTCATACCACCATCGCTCCAGCGACTTGGAAGCTGAGGAACGACCTGTGCGGTCGGTGGAGGTGCTCCAACGAACGCGCTAATCGCCGATCCGCAACCCGTCATTACGGAGCCGACAGTTGCGGCAGCAATGACACGTGAGAAATTTGCGAGAACCTTTTGAGATAGC
>CAJYIL010000120.1 GCA_913774795.1 Pseudobdellovibrionaceae bacterium | reverse complement strand
GGCGATGACATCGATCGACTCGCAAACGGTGACCGCTCTCCGCAGCCAAACAGGGATCGGAACATCGTCGTCGGATTTCTTCAACCGCACGACGATCGTGGTCAGCGGTGTCGACAATAGCTGGCAGGTTCTCAAGACGGTTCTCTACAGCGGTCAGCAAGCTCTTGCTCAGGCCGATGCACTGATGCCGCTCTTTCTTGCGAACCCGAACACGTATGCTGCTTCTCACCCGTCGATTCTGAACGGTCTTCACCCGTTTGCCTCATCGGCATCGAGCGGGTACACCGACTCTCAGTGGGTTCAGCTCTCGAACAAAAACTGCTTCCAATAAATCCTGCATGCGAAGATCGATTAATTCGCCAAAGAGAAACGGCGCCCTTTCTGAGGCGCCGTTTTTAATTTTAGTGCGAAGCTTCTTGAACGACTTCTTCGGCCTGCAGATTCTCGCCGTGACGGTAGCGATCAACGAGGTTGCCATCTTTCGTCGGAAAGCTAAAGAGCAGCGCGTGAGAGCTTGAGGCCGTGTCTTCGATCGTGACCACCACGTAGTGAACATCGCGTTCATCCGGGAAGTACTTGATGAAAGTCACGAGCGTGTTGCCCGCCAAATCGTTCGAGCGCCAAATTTCATCAGCCTCTTCGATCGTCGGCTCTCGCAAGTGCTCGAGCGAGTGAAACTCTTTTTCCTCGATGTCTTTCTTCGCCCGGAGAACAAGCATCGCTTTATAGAGACCGACCGCCAAGTGATCGCCCTCCGTCAGTGCATCACCTTCGACCGCACCCGCTTCGACTTCTTTCAGCACGCGGTCGTAGATCAAATTTCCACGACGGAAGGTCTCAACGAGATCGAGGTCATTCGATGGAAAATGCAAAAAGATAAAGCTCGGCACATCACCCGTCGCATACGCGAGCGCGACGTAATAGATCGCCTCGGTGCCACTCGCGTAGTGACCGACATACGCGCGAACTTTAAAGCCATGAATCGAAGTCGCGTCTTCCCAGATTTCATCTGGATCGTCGAGCACCTGGTTGAGCAGCTCTTCGTAATGACCGAAATCTTTCTCCTGGACATCCGTGTTCGCGCGCGCCGTGAAATACTCTTTTTCAAGAGAATGAATCTGCGGCAGGAAATGATCGTAAAGCTCATCTTCGCTCTGGAACACCAGACCTCGGGATTCGTCGATCACAATGCGGTCTTTCATCAAGGTCCCTTTCGATGAGTGTTTCGCGCTCAATTTCGTCATTGGCTTAGACATAAGAACCTCCAACTCGACCAGCGTCGGAACTGCGTTTCAATTTGTATTCGGAATGGGGATTGGCAAGGGCGAAAGGAAGCTTTTCTGTCTCACATTGAGACGGCGCTTGAAGCATTAGCCGTAGGAGAGTCGAGACATGTGTCACAGGCAGGCTCCTTCCTTTAATGGTACGGGCCTGCGTCACGCACTGTCAAATCCCTCTCATTTTGATTGCCGACAAACCTTTGAATTGCTCACATAAGAAAAAAGAGTTCCGGCGAAAGCACAAATTGAACGGATTCAATTGAACGTGGCGAAAGCCACAAGCTTCAACAGTGGCAGGAGCCACGCGAAAGGTGCAGCATGACGGGCGGCGCGGTGAAACAAGGTCGTGGACGCAAAGGTTCGGCATCGGTGTCTGTCAATGGCGACGGTCACGTCGATCAAATCGAATACCTTCTCCACCAAAGTACCCAAGGGCTTCACTTCATTTTTGATCACCACGACGTCGCGGTCGTTCTTCGCAAAGACGAAGACGGAGCTCCTCTCGACATCAAACTTATGGATAAAGTCCAGGTCCTTCTGACCGGGCTTCTCGGTAAGCAAACCATCTCTGAAAAGCGCAGTTATCTGGAGAGTCTAGGTCGCGGTGACTATGAACTTTTGGTCAAAGCGTACTTCCAGCTCGTCGATAAAACGATTCTCGCGAACTCGCAGCTCCGCCACTAACGCCCAGGAAAGAGTGCGCCGATAAGACATCGTGCGCTCTCAAACTTTTCTCATTTATGCGATCTTTCTCTTAGCTCTTCAGGCGAGCGCTGAGTACCGCGTTTATGTTTTGAAGATCGACGACAAGACGACGGGCCAGTCGCGTACGGTCACAACCACGCTCGATCATCTGCAGTATCACGAGTACTACCCGATCCTCTCGACCGAAACGGTTTCGATCGCCGAGACCTGGATGTGCCGCTACACTCGTAGCGATATTTCACAGGACGTCGAGCAAAAATATTGCCCGAACCCGCGCGCTCCGGCGAGCACGAGCGGCGCTCTCGGCAATGCGACATTCACCGATCCGAAAGCACCTCAAC
>CAJYIL010000119.1 GCA_913774795.1 Pseudobdellovibrionaceae bacterium | reverse complement strand
CGTTCTTTGCGCGCTCGATTTCGAACGAAGCTGTACGGTTGGCTTCATTCTTCAAGTGAGCCGAAATTTCTTCCGCCTCTCTCATGATACGCGCCTGGAGTTCAGCGGCTTCTGATTTCGCGCGAGCGAGCTCCGCTTGCGACGTACGAGTGAGCTCGTCGATCTTGGATTGAATTTCGCGCTTTTGAGTTTCAGCGTCAGCCTTCGCTTGAGCCGCCTTGTTCAGAGCCGCGTTGAATTTCTCGCGACGACCGTGGAAGAACTCGCGCACCGGTTTGCGAGCGAAGTAAATGATCAAGCCCGCATACATAACGAAGTTGATCGCCTGAAGGTAAACGACTGTCGGCAAGCCGCCTTCAGCGTGACCGCCGCCGTGAGCGTCAGCGCCGTGCTCAGCCGCGTGCTCTTGAGCGAGGACGATCAAAGGAAGCGCGAAAACCGCAACGGCCGTCAGCGCCTGACGAAGAGAAAAACGTTTCATCATAATGAGAGATCCTTACCCGCGAGCTTCGATGCGATCGCTGCACCGACTGCTGGAATTTCGGATTGCAAAGTCTTTTGCGCTTTCGCAACTTCGCCCGCGATTCGCTCGCGATTTTGTTGCAACAACGCCGCGGCTTGCGTGCGCGCGTTTCCGACCACTTGCTCCGATTGCTTCTGCGCCGAAGTGCGAGCTTCGTCGTAGAACGCTTTCATCTGCGAATTGAGTTCGCGAGATTTCAGCGCGTACTGAGTTTGAAGATCGTTGGCTTCTTCGACGAGACGAACAGCAGCTTCCTCGCTACCGACCGTACGTCTTTCGCGTTCTTCGAACGCAGCCATGTAGGGCTTCAAAATCAGGAAATAGAGCGCGAAGTAGGAAACCAGGAAGCAAGCTAAATGAATCCACAGAGTCGAATCGACCCCGAGCTGTCTGAAAATTTCCATCCACCAAAACCTGTTAGTTTTTGGGGCTTTAAATACAGTCGGCGTGGAGGATGGGTCAAGGTATGAATTAGGGAGGAATCAGCTCTTTGGCATGTACGAAGCACCTTCGAACATGACGCCTTCGTCAATACGAAGACTTGGTGAGGTCACGGTGCCTCGAAAAACCGCAGGTGGGTGCATGATCACGCGGCGGCGGGCGAAGACGTGGCCCGTTAAATCGCCACTAATAATGACGACATCGGCCTCAACTTGGGCTTCGACTTTCGCGCCTGGGTTGATGACGAGGGTGTCTTTCGTGAAAATCTCACCCTTGAACTCTCCACCGATCCGTACGGTGCCTTCAAAGGTCAGGCGACCTTCGAACGAAGCTCCGAGGTCCAAAAGCGCGGTCAATTGACCGCGTTCGATCAAACGCTCCTCGAAATCCTCTTCGAGATGCGCGTCTTTTGAAACCAGATTGGCCGGAGTTACTTCTCCCATGCTTCCCTCAGCTTTTCGACCACTTGCGTGAGTTGGTCATCACTATAGAAGTGTATCGAAAGCTTACCTTTGGAGTCGGCGTAATCAATGGTGACCTTTGTTCCGAGCAACTTCTGGAGCTCGGTCGAGAGACCTTCGACTAGGCGCTGGGGAACATCGAGATTGAGAGCCGTCGAACCCGCCGCTGCGGCGCGTTTCGAGGCCTTCGCTTTTGCGACTAACTTCTCGGTCGCGCGAACGCTGAGCTTCTGGGCGACGACTTCTTTCGCCGCTTCAAACTGAGTTCCCTTGTCTTCGATCGACAAGAGGACCTTCGCGTGACCGGCTGAGAGTTCGTTGTTCCGGACGTACGCTTTTACTTCCGGAGCGAGGTTCAGCAGTCTCAATGTGTTTGCAACTGTCGCGCGCTCTTTGCCGAGTTTATCCGCCACTTCTTGTTGAGTGAGGTTGTACTCGTGCATCAGATTCGGTCTGTGGTTGAAGGCGATTCGCAATCTTTATCCCGATTATCCGATTTGGCGCGACTTTCATTACGAGTACGAGAAAACGCGGTTGGCGTTTGA
>CAJYIL010000118.1 GCA_913774795.1 Pseudobdellovibrionaceae bacterium | reverse complement strand
GATCCTGAAGTTTGCTTTGAGTGCGACGTAAGGGAGGCGCAAATCAAGATTTCGGAATCGAAGGCCCGAGACGACGGCGCGCTTGCCGTCATTAAAAAGCAGCTTCTCGGTCATCGAGTCGGAATCGAGACCACAGATTTCGGTCGCGCCAAGCTTTTCAATTCGTTCGGCGACGACGGCGGGAATGGCGAGTTGCGCCAGCGATTCGAGATCCTCGTACTCGGAGTCTGAAACGGCCTGCGCGTCGAAGAAGCTGGGCAGGTATTCGAGAACAGGTTCGTGAAACGAACGGACTTGCGTTTTCGAGAGGCCGAAAGGTTTCATAGCCCTTTCAGCCTAACGTCGAACGCGAGAAAAGATCACTCGAATTTTTCGATGTTCGGGATTTCGTCCATCGTGATGAACTTGTAACCGAGAGCTTTCAAACGAGGGATGAGGATCTTCGACATCGCGATCGTTTTCGCGTGAGTGTCGTGAAGAAGAACGATGCCGCCCTGACGACGTTCGATCTCTTTCAGGTAACCTTCGGCGCACATCTCGACCGGGATATTCAGAGCAGGAACCGAGCAATCCCAGTCGGCTGCCGCGTAAAGCGAACGTGATTGTTCGCTCCATTTCTTGACGATGGCGTTACCGGCTCCGCGACGAACGAGAGTCACGAGGCCTGAAGCGGCGTCGTATTTCACGGCTTCACCGTTGATGCGCTGACCTTGCATGTTTTCGAAATAAGTGGTGCCGCCGACATCCCAGAAAACGGGGCCGATATACTTTTGCGCGATATCCGGCATCTGATTCATGGCTTCGGCGATCAAATTTGTCCACGAGCCGCCTGGCGAGCGGAAGAAAATGTGCTTTCCCGCGCGTAAGTGGGGCGTGAGCAAGAGATCGGTCTCTTTGATCTCGTTGTATACGCCCTGCATATTGGTCTTCGACATTTTAACGATCGGGGTGTGATCGTACGTGTGGTTGCCGAGAGACATGTCTTGCTCGGCCATACGCTCAACGAGATGCTCGTTTCCGATGATGTTCTTGCCAACCATGTAGAATGACGCTTTCACTCCTTGGTCATCTAAGAAATTCAGAAGATCGTCGGTGAGGCCACTCTTCGGGCCATCATCATAGGTGAGGGCAATGGTCTTTGTACCGATCAGACCCACGGCCGAACCCGAAACCGATGTCGATTTCGGCTGAAAAATCGCCGAATCTGCGTCGGCGTTCAAAGTTCCGGAGTTCCCGTTGACCGAGCATCCAGCGGCAGCCAAGAGAGCGAGAAGGGCGAATTTGTGGGCGAGCGATTTCACGACAGACCTCAAAAACGGATGAAGGTTTCGAACGCCGTTAACTAGTTTCAAGCTCCGTGCTAGACCGGCAGCCGATTAAACGAGGGCGGGGAGACCGGGGCCTGTCCCTCTTTCCGGTCTGTCAAAGAGTTCGACAGCTAATGAAAGCCCTCTTGTGGCCTCGGGTAACACTTCGAGTCGGTGAGATTTTTGACGGACTCTAGGTTCCAGTGCTAGCGATTAGAGGATGGCTGATTTGTACACGCGCCGAAACTGCCCTGAAGCATTTGCTCCGACTCCTGAGCACTTACGCGAAAGCTTTAAAGAACTCGCTTTAGAACTTTCATCAATTGGGGCGTCCATCAATGTGCGGATTCGCCCTTTCTCGAATCCTGATTTAAAGCATTTTTCGGTCCTCTCAGTCAGAGATCAGCAAGAGGCCGTCCACCAGCTCGCTCGTTACGTCTCGATTTGCCAGGATGTGATGGCGAGCGGAGGCAGCCTGCGATCGACACGCACGTTTGTCTGGCGGGCGTTTCGTGAGTTCGGCTGGACGCCCAACTCTGATTTCTTCAACACCATGCGCGACGATCATGTTGTCGAGATCTACGACCGAAAAAACATTCAGTTATTCCGAAATTTTCGTTTCTTCGAGTTCTGCAGCTACACCCTCGAAGATATTTACACGCGTCCATGGACCGAACTTTTTGTTCGTCGTAACCAAGACCAGACGCTTCGTCTCTTAGGTCAGGTCGAAGCGCTTTACGCGTCAAAATCGCGTGAGACTGTTTTTGTGACCGCCGGCCGGCAGAATGTTGACGAAGCTCATTCCGAGCTCCGTCATTCAGTCGATTTAGAGGTGGAGACAGCGGCGCTTCTCTTTAACGAGGCCGATGAGATCGAAGCTTTCATTGCTTGCGAGAGAGTTGAATTCTCGGGAAGCCCGCTAAAATAAAAAAAGGGCGGCTCTAGGCCACCCTTTCACTTTTTGAAAAGTCGTTTAAGACTTAACGTGAGCGTTGGTTCGCTGTCGTATTGACCGAAGATTGTTGCGAACGGCTTTGATCCGGTGATTGCGAACGTGAACCGTGATGAGCCTGATCTGCACTGTTGTCTAATTCGTTCATATCGGTTTGTGAGCTCCGAATACCTTGCGAATCTTTTTGTTGCGAGCGGCTCGAATTGCGTTTGCTATTTTTGTCCATCTGATCCTCCGTGGTTGGAAAAAGTTCGAACACACCATGTGTTCCTGGCCTCAACTCTGCGCTCCTTTTCAAAAGTTTGGGTGGCGTTCGTATGTCTTGAACGTTTCGTTACCGGCAAGACCGAGCCTTCGCATCGCACTTACAAATCGCGAATCGCGATGACGCCTAAAATAGTCTCGACCAGGTCGGGAATGTCAGTTGGTTTGCCCGCATGGGCGGCGATCTCGGCGGTCTGTTGCGGGGAGAGCTTTACGATATCCTTGAGTGCGGTAACGGTAATGATCGGAAAGCGTTTGTTTTTAGCGCGCATCTCCTTGATTGCCTGGAGGCCATCCATTCCAGGCATCTGAATGTCCATGAGCACGATGTCGTAAGGCTTTTGATCGACGCGCTTCAAAGCTTCGAAGCCGTCATGAACGACATCGATCTCGGCGCCGAATTTTCTCAATCGGAGTGACATCATGTTTGTGTAGTCATTCGAGTCGTCGACAAGGAGAATCGAAAGACCTTTAAGCGGCGCCAGTTGCTTCGACTGAGGCGTGTGTTGAAGTTCCACGCATGACCTCCTTGTTTAAGGCTAGCATTCGCTTGCGGATTTTTTGAAATTGCGAAGAACTTTACACAGGCTCAATTCGTTTTTGCCTTAGGCGCGGTCTCAAACCTCACTTCTTTTGCTGGTTTATCGCCTCTCAAACCCTGAAACGATGGATGACGGAGAGATCCCTCGCTCGTCCATTCAGTGAAGTTGACTTGCGCCACCAGTGTTGGCTTAAGCCAAGTGGCCGTGCGTAGACGAGGGCCGCTCGGGAATGGCGATTCTTGTTGCTGAAGCGACTTCATCTTGAGAACGAGGTCTTCGATCGATTTCTGAGTAAAGCCAGTTCCCACTCGCCCGACGTAGACTAGCTCGCCGCCGCGGTAGGCGCCGAGAATGAGCGAGCCAAATCCATTTCTTGAGTTCTTTGGCGCCGTGAATCCAGCGATCACGAACTCTTGAGCCTTGGTGCACTTAGACT
>CAJYIL010000117.1 GCA_913774795.1 Pseudobdellovibrionaceae bacterium | reverse complement strand
CCAGGTTGGCCTATCGCTGTTTATTCGAACGAAGATGCAGCGAAGAAGTTCTTGGCCGAGAAAAAGAAGAGTCGCGGTGTCTACAACTATGAGATCGAAGAAGTAGAGGTTCGTGATGTCTGATGCGAAAGAGTTAAAGATCAGGTGGTACCAAACGTATCACCCAGCATTAGGAAGTCCTGACTTAATCGGTGATCGCAGTCGCGTCGTCTCAGCGACAAAGAAGCTTCAAGTTCTTCACAAGGGTGAATGGGTTGATGTCCCAATTGAAAGCGACAAAGTTGGTTTCGAGACAACCAAAAAGAATCTCTACGGGAGTGACTGATGTCTGATGCGAAAGGTCTGTTTAAGAAGTACGAAGTCCGCAAGCTCTCAAACCCAACGAAGAAGATCGACTCAATTGTTCTTGAGTTTGACGACCCAATCGCGCGAGTGGGGATCAGGGCATGGGCTGAAGAGATGAAACGACAGGGCTTCGAGCAAGTTTACGAGGACGTTATGAAGAAGCTTGTGTGGGAGTACGCCGATGTCTGAGCAAACGTTCGCGGAGAAGGTGAAGGCTGAGCTTTCGAAATCATGTCCAGACTTCGAGTCGCCAAAGGACATGCTTCATTGGAAGGTCGACCGTCTCCTTGCAGTGCTGACCAAAGCCGTTGAGCAAAGAGATTCTCTCGTTTCGCCAAACCACTTTTACGAGATCAAGTATATGAACGAAATTCTTCTCGCAGTCGCCCGAGGTGAGACGTGAGCGAACTAGAATTTCTCGACTTCGTTCAGATCAGAGTTATGCATGTGCTCGACTCAATTGAGAGGGGCACGATGACTTGGAACTCGTTGCGCGGGCTTATGGCTCGAATCGAAGATCGAACTAACAAGCTTAACGAGCCAGCCACACGAGAGGGCGAGTGCAAGCACGGCAAAGACTGCATATACGTTTGCAACGAGCATTTTAACGTCACTCCCTCAGCCGCGACAAAGGAAGATGAGATCATGAGCTATATCGACCGAGGACCATTCACGATGTCACGCTATGCGAACCAAGAAGATCTTTACGAGGCGATGCATGCGCATATTGATCGGCTCGAGCGCGAAGTTGACTACCTGCTCGACGCTATTTCGCAAGCCAAGCCACAGGTCATTGAAGCCCTAAAACAGACAGAAGCTTCTTGGATCTGGAGTCAGATCGAGAAGCTCAAGCAGTTGAGAGGAAGGTCATGAACGCGACGAAGGAAGATGAGATCATAGAAAAACTCCGACACATAAACTCAGTTCGAAATAGCCTCAATGAAGAGAACAAGCGCATTTACAAGATGCTCGAAGCACTAGAGCGCGAACGGGATGAGCTGAAGGAGTGGAACGAAAACCAGACGGCGATCGTGGCCGAAGTTAGACGCCAACGCGACGATTGGAAACAATCTGCTGAGAAGAGTCGGCGTCTATTCTTCGAGACCGATGAGAAACTTTCGAAGGCTGAGGATGAACGAAACGACTACCGAGCGGCGCTGCAGAGGATCACGCGCTTCGAGGCGCCTGGGCAGGTCACTATAGCGCTTGAGGCGCTCGAGAAGTGGAAGGCGAAGTGACGATATTTGAGCAGTACCTAGTCGGTCTTACGTTGGCAGTTTTTTTCGTTTGCGTCGGCTACCGAGTCGGATCTCCTCACGGCTGACGATCCAAGCCTTTGGAATATGGATGAATGAGGAGTAGTTGTCGGAAGTCGTGTCGTGAGAGAGACCCACAGTTACAGCCGTCTCATTCTCTGCAACGAGCATCCCGATCGTGACGATAGATCGGAAGAGCGTCGTGTAGGGAAAGAG
>CAJYIL010000116.1 GCA_913774795.1 Pseudobdellovibrionaceae bacterium | reverse complement strand
TCCGCTGAAACCCTTATTGGTCGTACGGTCCAAGGTCTAGAATGAAAGAGTCTCCACAGATCCTGTGGATAAACCCCGAGTTGTTCCACAGCGCACGAATCTGTCATGAACCAAACTCCGATTTACGGGGCTCTGTCCGAACCTGTCGGGCTTCAAAATGATCTAGACGCGACAGAGGTCAGGCGGCTCAGTGCGGTTTCTATGCACACCCGCATTCCTCCCTTAAACTACGAAAACGACACAGGAAGGACCCGCACGTGCATCTGAAGTCAGGCATCGGACTTACCGCGTTTCTGGTTACGCTCGCTCTCACAGGCTGCGCGACAAGTTCGCAGAATGAAAAACGCGTTCAGGCGCTTCAGCTAAAGCTTAAAAAACAGCGCGCAAAACTCCAAGATTTGAAGGAGCGAAACCTCGTTCTCGAACGTCGCGTGAAAGCGGCAAAACCCGCACAAGAAATCAGCGACTCCGCCGGTGAAGCCGTCGTCGAAGTTCAACCTCAAAGCGAGCCGCCGAGCGAACTTCCCGCCAGCTTCACGGCCTCGGCCACGGGTGCAGCGCCTGTTATCGGAAAAAATCTTCCGAACCGACTGCCCTCAAAACTCGCGATGACGCCTTCGCCGGCGATCGCGGTCGATAGCGAGAAAACCGGCGAGCACTTCCTGTACTCAAAAATTCTCGACACCTACCGCGCAAAAAACGCCGAAGAACTCGATCGCACTCAACAACTTTTGTTGAAGTCGTATCCGGAGAGCGTCTTTGCGGATAACTCGATTTACCTCACGGGTCTTCTCGCGTTCGAGAAGCAAGATTACAAAACCGCGCTGAAGAGTTTCGACAAGCTTTTGAGAGAATACCCTCGCTCGAACAAAGCGGTCGCGGCGCTCTTCGCGAAAGCGTCGGTTGAAAAACGCATGGGTCACGCGACTGAAGCGAAGAAGAGCTTCATTCAAGTCCGCGATCTCTTCCCTGGAAGCCCCGAAGCGGCGCGTGTCAGCGTCGAGCTTAAACTTCTTGAATCTGCATCTGTGAAACGCCGGGAGTCGTAAGTGAGAAAGTTCCTTGTCCTGACTTTAGCTATCGCCATGCTCTTCTCGCCGGGCTCGCATGCCCAAACTCTCGATGACGCCATCGACGCCGAACTAGATGAAGTCAAAGCCGGCGCCGACTCCTCGACG
>CAJYIL010000115.1 GCA_913774795.1 Pseudobdellovibrionaceae bacterium | reverse complement strand
CAACATTTGAAGAATCTGTACAGCCAATATCCATCTTCTAGCGAAGCGAAAAAGGCGAAGAATGAATTCTCGAAATTTGGGGCGAACTGAGATCGCCGAACTTCTTGAGACGACACGCGAACATTTCCGCGAGGGAAATTTTCGGGTCGCTGAATCGCTTCTCCAGCAACGGCTGATGAGCGATGGCAAGAATCCCGAGGTGTTTCACATGCTCGGGACGATCTACTACGACCAGGGTAAGTTCAATAAAGCGATCAAGACGTTTAAACGCGCTCTTGAAATCGACCCGACTTTCACTGATGCGTCAGTGGGCCTGTCGATCATCCTGAACGATCTCGGCCGCTATGAAGAGGGCAAAAAAGTCTTCATGGACGCTCAGGCTGCTCTCGACCGAAAGTCGTCGACCGTCGACTCTTATGCGCAAGAGAAGCTCGCTCTTAAGCACGATGAGCTCGGCGAACTTTACTTCCAGTACAAACGCTATGACGAAGCGCTTGAGCAATATCAGCGCGCTCTTTCGATGAGTAACCGCAAATCCGAACTTCGCATGAAGGTGGTCGAGTGCTACTTGCGTCGTAACACGGGCGACGATCAGGCCGAAGCCATGCGCGAACTTAAAGGTTTGACGAACGAGTACCCGACGTTTGTCCCCGCACGCCTCAAATTAGGGCTGCTTTATTATAATTCTCGACAAGTCGTGGCAGCAATCGAGCAATGGGAAACCGTTCTCTTGCGCGATCCCGAACATCCTGTTGCACTTAAATATCTGCAGATGGCCCAACAAACGGGTTCAACTCTTCTCGCATAAGGATTTGCGCTGTGGCGGTTACGACAAGAAAGCAATTGAAGAACGACATGATCGAGTTCCTCACTCACGGAGAAATCCAGGAGATGGTGGAACGCCTCGCGAAAGAAATCGAGATGGATTATCAGGGCAAAGAGCTCGTGATGATCTGCCCTCTGAAAGGTTCGTGCATTTTCATGTCGGATCTCTCGCGTCACCTCGAGATCCCGCAACAAATCGATTTCGTTCAAGCTCGTGCCGTTGAGAAAAAAGGCGCGATCGCTTTGACCAAAGACATCTCGATCAACATTCAAGGCAAACACGTTTTGATCGTTGAAGAGATCATCGATACGGGCCGCACGCTCTCGTTCTTGAAGCAGCGTTTGCTCCAAGCCCAACCAGCGTCGTTGAAGATCGTGACTTTGCTGGATAAACCAGCGCGCCGCCAGATTCCGATCAAGCCTGACTACGTCGGCATGACGATCGAAGATCGCTACATGGTTGGCTACGGCATGGACTCAGAAGAACTCGGCCGTAACTACCGCGATATTTTCTACTTCACTCAGTGA
Source organism: Pseudobdellovibrionaceae bacterium (assembly GCA_913774795.1). Taxonomy (GTDB): domain Bacteria; phylum Bdellovibrionota; class Bdellovibrionia; order Bdellovibrionales; family JAMPXM01; genus CAJYOV01. The sequence continues at coordinate 11,186 of CAJYIL010000115.1, read as the reverse complement.
TCTAACGGCTGCATCCCCGATGCAGCTTCACGGGCGGCGAGAGCTTCGAGAATCTTCGCGGCTCCCCACGTAAACGGCATTTCGCTGCGGTAAAGTCTTACCTTCACCGCGCGATCTGTCCCTGCCACGTAGATCTCCGGTACCGCGCCTTCATTCACGCAAAGCGCTTCGAGCTCCGAGAAAATCTTCGCGGAAAACGACGGGTCATGAGACAGCATCACGCGGGCCGTTTCGGCCGCAAGCCACGCCCACGCGAATCCATCGTGATAGTGCCGAAGCCCGACGATACGGGTCGTGAAGCTTACTTCGCTTTCAGGCTGCTCGAGCGCGGGAACACCAATCGGCCTGCGCCGAACTTCCTCAACCAGCCGAGCGACCTCACCAAAACCCAGCTCGAGCGCGAGGAGAAGCGTGTCAGTCGACTCTTTGAGGATGGCGTGATCGGCCGCAAACCACTTTGCCTTGATGACCCTAGACAGAGAATCGGTCTCAATCCCCAGCGCTCTCAGGGTTCTCCACATCTGAAGATGGAACAACGCTTGCGGACCTTCGCGTTTAAGTGAATCCATCCAGTCTGAGTACTTAGGCTGTTCATACAAACCGTCGGCGTTTTTCGAGTAGAGCTTCATCAGCTTAGCGAACGGAAGATCACCTTCGAGGTCGACGAGCTTCGCCGCTTGAAGCCAAAGCACGTTCGAGTCGAACGCAACTGTTCGATGCTCGCCGAGATACTCCGGCCGAAGAGGCTGTTTGTACGACAGAAAATCTTTAAAGAGGTTGCCCGCGAGTGCATTCACGACGCGCGCTTTTGGCGACGTCACGTCGAGACCGCGAGGCAATAGTCCATCGGTTCTCATGAACGAGAGAATCACGCGCAGCTGTCGTTTTACGACGTCCTCGTGACCGGCAGCGATCAAGCCAGGAACCGCGTAACAAAAATCGCGCGTCCAGAGTGTTCGGAATTGATGAGCTCCGGCAACGCAAAGAGTGCCTTGCGCCGTCGGAATAATATTCGCTCGCAGAGACTGCTCCGCGATTTCGCGAAGGTTACTGTTTTGGAGGGAAGGCATCGATCCGTGCCGAACCGTAGCGAAGAATCGAAATTCCGCGAATGATCTTTTTGCCGGCTTCGGTCGTCTCGACTTCGCCCTGCATGAGATTCATGTCGCCAGTGAAACGCGCGAGTGGACCATGATCGTTTCCGCGTTCGAGCGCGAAGTGGTAGAAGTTGCCCGTCTGCACTTTGTTGTCATCGACTTCGAACACGTCGAACGTCAAAACGTTCAGCTTTGCATCGTAGGCCGCATTTTGGATCAGCTGATTCTCCGTCGAGGGATTGTAGCCACTGACCGTGAACCCTCCGAGAGAAACCATGGGAGCCGCATCTGCGGATAAGGTCAAATTCCGGATCTTGATCGTCTTTGAGTTTTGTTTGTTCTGAGGGTCAGGATCGATGGCGCGGTCGATCTGATCAACGTACGGAGCTGCGCCCTGCTGAGCGGCCGCTAATTGCGGAACGATTTCTTCACGGCGCGATTGATTCTTCTCGCAGTCGCTCACCTCGTCGGCCGCTTTGGGATCGACCGCTTTGTCGATCTTCTTCCATTCATTGACGTGACTGACGTCCATCGGATCTTCGTCGGGACCAAGCACTGCGTATTTATCGACGCACGCGACCTGATCCCACTGAGCTTGCAAAAGTTTTGTTTCGGCACCGAGAACCGTGGCTTGAATGAAGAATGGATCAGCCGCTTCAGAAGCTGAGTTGACCGTGCGCACGAGGACCTGCGCTTGATCTTCGGTCAAATCTTTCGGCCACAAGAAAGCCGATGCGTTTAAGACTTCGAATGTCCCGTACTCGACGCTGAGCTGGACAAGCTCAGGGTGAAGTTTCGGAGGAGTGTTATCGACGTGCTGAGTAGAGACTCCGCAACCCGACACAAACAATGCAAGCCAAGCATATTTCTTCACGGCGAGCTCCTTAGAAGTACGAAACGAGTTCGAGGGATGTGAGGTTTGCGAGAGGGATATTTTGTGCCGCCACGATGCCCGTGAAGCCTAAGTTGACTTCAAGAGGCGCCACGAACTTTTTCTTTAAGAACAGATCGACTGTCGAGAGAGACAGAACGGCTTGTGCGGCTTGAAGAGTCTGAACCGAATCTTTTGAAAGAATGTCGTAGCGGCTCTGCTCGTATTTCGAGCCTGAGTAACGATCGCCTTCTTTAGTTTGGTACGAGTAGCCCGCACCGAGGGTGATGACATTCGTAACGGCCCAGCGCATGCCGAGACCTGTCGTGAAGATGTTGCCGAACTTTTCGAGAGTTGAATCATCGATGTCGGAGGAGAGCGATTCATCCCAGCTTGATGGAATGCGTTTTCTCTTCAGCGAATTGATTTGGTACGTGAAGCCCGCAGCGCCGGTCACCGAGAGTTTCGATGTGATGAAGTAGTCGCTCGCAAGTCCTGCGCCGAGATCCCATTGACCGTCGCCGCCTGCGATGTCGATGACTTTATCGGAATCAGCCACTCGGCCCGTCGGAAGAACCGCGCGCGGTACGAACGCAACTGCGTATTGGTCGCCTTTGAGGAGCTGGTACTTCACGACGAGGTTTACATCGCCAAGGTCGGTGTGCGTTTCGCTGACGAGCGGTTTGTAACCGAGCATCTCAAGCTTCGTGTTCACCACGTTCTGAAGCGCTTGTTCTTTCGCGATGACTTTCGAGCCCAAACCTTTGGCGACCGCCGTATCGACAACCTGCTGCATGGTCGCATTGGCTGTCCAGCCGGTTGCGATGTTCATGTTTGAGTAGATGATAGGAACAGCAACTGCGACCGTCAGTTTCTCGGTAATTCCCCAGGCGAGAATCGGGAGCGTTGTTGTGATACGCGTATCGACCGCACCGTTAGTTGTACCGACGACTGAGTCGAGATCGAGGCCGAGAGATTCGAGCCCACCTTTGAACTGACCGCGCTCGAAACCTTTTGGTTGAGCGTCGGCTAATTGACGAAGTGAAACTGGACGATTGATTTCATTCGCGAGCGAAACGATTTGTCCGTTCCCGCTGTACTTGTCGTCGGTCTGGAACGTGAATCCCGCAAGGCGCATCGAGCGCACGCCCTTCGGCATCACTTGCGCGGAATCCAATGCGATCGGACCAATCAAACCTGAGGCATGGGCTTGCGATGTCAGCACGGCAAGCGCGAGGGCGGCAGCGAACTTCATTCGGTGTCTCCTAAAAAAATGCGGCCCGCAAATGGGGCCGCTTGAAGGTACACGCTTCCTTTTTGTAGCTATCGTGCGTCTAACGCAGCTTAGCTACAAAAAGGAAGGTGGCACTTACAGGTTCTTGAGCATCTCGGCTGCGAGACGTTGTGATTGGCGAGTTTCGGCTTCGTAGCCTGGGAGAAGCGTCTTCGCGTCGGCTTTGATGAAGTCTTGGAGGAGTTTCTTCGCTTGGTCTTCTTGCCCCTGGTCGATCAAGAGATCGGCGTAGAACAAGTTGTTGTAACCGTTGACCGAGTAGACTTGGCCAGCTGCGAGCGAACCGTTCACGGCTGTCGAGAGGTACTTCTGTGCTTTTGCAACGTCGCCGCCCAAGAGAGCTGGGATTTTGAAGTAGCCACGGCCGAGAGTGCGGTAAGCGCCGTACTCGTGAAGACCTTTGGCGCCGACTTTTACGATGAGCTCCATCGTCGTGCGGAGTTCAGGCCATTTGTTGAGTGATTGCATAACGCCGTTGGCTTGGCCCCACTGACCGAGGTTGATGCCGTAAACGTAGAGAGCCTCAGCGACGAGAGTCACTTCGTCTTTTGAGCGCTTAGTAATCGCTGCGATATCGGCATCAGAGACATTGTTCACGTCGTTGATGCCCGCGATCTTCAAAGCCGCGTTTGAAGAACCCATACCGGCTGTGAACTGAGCGATCTTTTCATTGTTGTCGGCAGTCGAGTCACCCAAGAAGAATGACGAAGCGGCTTGCTTCACGAGGTACTGAGCTTTGAGATTTTTGTCGGCTGTCGTTTGAGCGAGTTCGCCGAAGAGCTTCACGGCTTCAGCGGCCGATGCGCGGCCTGGCTGAGTGTAATCACGTGCAGCGTAAGCTTGTTCTGCGGCTTCTGGTGTTGCGGCGGCGAACGCTGTCGTCGAAATGAGTGCGAGCGCGGCTACGAAAAGAGCTTTCATCAAAGTCCCCCATTGATTTGGTCCAGTGGTGGTACCAAGGGGTCTTGCCAGAAATCAAACCGCTGAGCGGCGCCGGGTAAGAGTTAGTGGACGATCGAGTTCATCACAAAGAAAAGAAGTGCTGAACCGACAATGAGATAAATCGCGCCTGAAGTCATAGCCGCCTGAGGGTCGTTGAAACCCGAAATCTAAGTTGTTTGGTGACGGATGAAAATATCGCAATGAGTTCGCGTAGTTGTCAACCAAGTCGACCTGAACTCAATAAAAATAGTTGAGGCCTTCGGCACGACAGAATCTGTCTTGTGAAGGCCTCCGACAGGAAAGGCTTACGCCTCAACGGTTTCGGGGTTTTCTTGCTCGTAACGGATTTGCTCGTCGGTCACAATTTCACCGATCAAATCATAGTCGTGAGAATCGGTGATCCGGACATTCACCATCTCTCCGACCTCTGCCTGACCGTCGTTGATCAAGACGACACCGTCGATATCGGGAGCTTGCTGAGACATGCGGCCCTGGAGGAGAAGATCGGTCTCTTCGCTAAAGCCCTCAACGAGGACGCGAACCGTCTTACCGACAAAGGCTTGGTGCTTCTCTTTTGAGATCTCCATTTGGAGCGCCATGAGCTCGTCGTGACGACGCTGCTTCGTCTCTTCATCGATCTGATCGACCATCTTGCCGCCGGCCGTGTTGTCTTCAGGCGAGTACATGAAGCAACCGACGCGGTCAAAACGCTGCTCTTCGACGAATTTCAAGAGCTCCTGGAAGTGCTCCTCAGTTTCGCCCGGGAAGCCCACGATGAACTGCGTACGTATGACGGCTTCAGGAATCTCAGCACGAATCTTCGCAAGGCGCTCGCGAATCTCCTCGCCGGTCATGTGACGGTTCATGCGCTTCAAGACTTCGTTATTGATGTGCTGAAGAGGCATGTCGAAGTACTTCACAAGCTTCGGCTCATTTTTAATGAGCTGGATCATGTCGTCAGTAATGCCATCTGGGTAGAGATAGAGGACACGAACCCAATCGAGGCCATCGATTTTCGCGAGTTCGGCGAGCAACTCAACCGGAGTTTCGGTTGCGTTTAGAACTTTGCGGCGCAAGTCGAAACCGTAGTCGGTGAAGTCGTGCGAAATGATGTTGAGCTCACGCACGCCGCCCGCAACGAGAAGTTTTGCTTCAGACAAAATCGCTTTTAAGCGACGTGATTGAAGGTTGCCGCGGATTTTTGGAATCGCGCAGAACGCACAACGCTTCAAGCAGCCTTCTGAAATCTTCAGGTACGCGCGGTACTCAGGGCCAGAGTTCACGCGAGGCGTGTGTTCTTCCTGGAGGTAAGTTGGAAGCGCAAAGAAAGTCTTTTGCGTATCGCCCGCTTCGTTGTTCTTCAAAATCTTGGCGATGTTCTGAAACTCGCCCGAACCGATGAAGAGATCAGCTTCAGGGAGTTCACCGACGAGATCGTCTTTGTAGCGCTGAGTGAGGCAACCCGCGACAACGAGTTTCTTGATCTGACCCGCCTGTTTCATCTCCGACATCTCGAGAATTTTTGAGATCGATTCGCGTTTTGCGTCGTCGATAAAGCCACACGTGTTGACGACAACGGTGTCGGCGCCGTCGGCGTTATCGGTGATGCTGTAGCCTTCTTTAAGAAGTGTGCCGAGCATGATTTCGCCGTCGACCAAGTTCTTCGCGCAGCCGAGTGAAACGAAGTGAACTTTCTTGGTGCCTTCGACATTGAGCGCTTGCGATTTGTTGAGGATCGTCGCGTTCGCAACGACCTTCGCTTGGTTCGACATATTTTCTTGGGTGCGTGATTCGCTCATCTCGTCTTCTCGCTTACTGACGCATGTTATTGAATTGGAGCGGGATACCGAACTTCTGCGCTCGGCAATGCGCCATAGTCGCCTGCAGTTCATCGATCGATTTCGACTGAACTCGCACGGTCTCATCATTGATCGAAGCTTGAACTTTGAGTTTCGAGTCTTTGATGCTCTTGACGATCTCTTTTGCTTTTTCTTTGTCGATCCCCTGAATGATCTTGCCGACTTGTTTCAGCATCATTCCGCCAATCGGCTCGGGCTTCTCGAACTTCACCGCCGAAATTTCAATTCCGCGCTTGTGAAGTTTGGTCTGGAGAATATCTCTCACGGCATTGATCTTCATCTCATCGTTCGACTTCAGAGTGATCGTCTCTTTCTCCCAGAGAATCTCGCTGTTCGAACCTTTAAGATCATAGCGATTCAAAAGCTCTTTCTTCGCCTGGTTGATGGCGTTGTCGATTTCTTGTTCGTTGAGTTCAGAAACGATGTCGAATGATGGCATTTAAACTTAAAGGTTCATCACGTCGGCGTTTGCCGGCGGAGTGTAGTTAAAGATTTTCGCGTCGATTTTCGCGTCGAACTTCACGTTCGAGAATGAATAAGTCGTTTCGTTTTCGCGAGCGTCCCAGTAACGAAGCCAACGTATTTGACCGTTCTCGACTTTCATCTGCGCGCGGGTCATGTCGGACTCGCCGATCGGCGATAAGAAGTACGTTTGCACATCGCCTTGAGTCTCCACGCCCGTGGGCTTGAAGCTTTTCAAAAACCCGCCGGCCCCAAGCAGATTTGTGAGTGCCGATTGCTGAGCTTGTTTCTTGGCTTTCTGGCTTGTGACATCGCCCTTGATGATCTGCACAGCCGCGCCCGCGAGAGCTTTATCTGGATACGTGACCGCGAAGACATTCTTCTTATTAACGACGAGCAACGTGTGCTCCGAACCTTCAAGCTCCATGCGGAGCTGCCCGGATGCGAGCGAGAGTTTGCCAGCCGAGTGGCGCTCGCTCCCGACAAGCCCGATCTTGACGTCTTTGGTGACATCCATCGTGATCGACTTTGCCTTGCGGTACTTCTCGTTCAATGCCTTCAGCGTCGTTAAATCCGTTTTGTTGACTCCGCGGAGCTCGGCTTTACTCACATCGCCACCGGCCGCCTTCGCTGGCTGGGCTTCGGCATCGGCGGGTTTCACGAAAGGCACAGGCGTGCCCGGAGCTTTCGCGGCCGCAAATGCGTGCGTCGCGACGCCCGTTACAAGAACTAGGTGTGTGAAAAGACTGAACGTTCGAGTCATGTAGAGTGGCGGCATCCTAACAGCTGCCCTGTTTTGCCGCAAGACGAGGGCGACTAACGAGCGACCAAACTTCGAATCCATCGGGATCTCCTAACGCCATGAAGGCCGCCATCGCCGTCGATCCGCTCGTGACGACGTCGTCCGCGAATACAATGCGTTTGGCAGCCTGGTGAGGCGGATCTTGGTTTGCAAAATGTTCCTTAAGGGCATAGCGGCGAAGTCCGCGCTCTCCCGCACGAAGCTCTTTTTGCCTGCGTTCGCGGTGCATAGGATCGCTCAAACATGAGGTCACGGGCCACTGCGCTTGATTCGCAAGTGCGTGCGCCCACAATGCGGAGTGGTCGAAACTAGGAGCCGGTGCCGGGATCAGTTCAGACGGTGATTCGACCAACGGCCCTCGCTCATTAAGAAAAAGTGAAGCAAACTTCTCAGCGGCCAGTACCGCTCGCCCCTGCTTGAACGCGTAGATCAGGGGTCGCACGAAAGCTTCAGATTGGGGCGTCCATGTCAAAAGTGAATAAGTCGGGATCGGATAACCCGCCTGTCGTAAGCGTTCGCCACGATTTATGTGTCGGCCGAGCTTTCTCCAACAGCCCGAGCAAAGAAAATCAATCGGCGGAGCAAATGACGAACACGCAGCGCATGAACGAAGGTACCGAAGTGCGCAGTCTATCTGGCGACGTCTTGAGAAGACACGCGAGTCCGGAGGACGGACAAAAAAATCGTGAGCTTGTTTGAGATGCGAAATGACTGACATCGAACACGATTATTTCACATGCGATGCCAAACTCGAACGGAGTGCTGATGGAGAAACTTTCGTGCCGCGCTCGCGAGCAACGCGACTCAACGAGGTCAATCATTGTGGTAGGGGAGATTTCTCCATATCGCGAACGCCCGGTAAACCTGCTCAAGTACGACCGCTTGAGCGATGTGATGATTAAAGACAAGCGTGGAGAGAGACCAGGTCCAGTCCGCGCGCTTGCGGATTTCGTCCGCAAATCCAAAGGCGCCGCCAATGACGATCACGACGCGCGGTCGACCGCGCTCGAAAAATGAAACGAGTTTAGATGAGAACTTACGAGACGAGACCGCCTCACCTCGCTCATCACAAAGAATCAGAAGATCGTCTTTACGCAAGACCTTCATGAGCTCGGCGGTCTCAACCGCGAGTTTTTTTTCGGCCGACTCACGACCGAGCTTGGTGGGCTTGAGGCGAATAATTTCGGTTTGCGCGAAAGGTTTTAACTTCGCGAGATAGTCGGAGGAGAGCTCCTCGAGCCACTCCTCCTTTCCTCCGCCGACAAAAACGAAGGCGAGCTTCATTATTTGTTACGAGGGGCCTGGCCACCCGCACGGTTTGGCGTGCGCTCGTGCATCGGATTTGCTCCGCCCACAGGAGCCGCGCCCGGAGATGGATCGGTGAGACCCATGTCTTTGCCGTTTTTCCAGAGATCTTCGAGGCGGTATTCTTGACGAACGAAATCGTAAAACACGTGAACGATCAACGAGCCGTAATCAAGCAGAACCCAACGCCCCTCTTGTGTTCCCTCGATCGACATCGGGAAAACGTTGAACTCGTCTTTGACTGCGCGCTGAACAGCTTCGGCGAGCGACGTTGCGTGACGTGTCGATGTACCTGACGCGATCAACGCGTACTCGGTCGCTGCTTCTGTTCCCGTCAAATCAAACGCGCGAACGTTGATGGCTTTACGATCGAACAAGACGTTTGCGCAAAACTTTGCGAAATCGGCGTAGTCACCGATCAGAGGCCCGATCGGAGCATAGAGGTTTTGTTCACGGATGTACTCTTCAACCCCGATCGACATCTGGGCGTCGACGTTGCGGCCCGAACGAAGACGCTTGCGCACGTCGGATGCGGAAATGTCTTTGTCTTGGAGACGAACGAACTCGATCGTGCGACCGGTCGAGAGTTGGATGAACGCGCGATCAAACGCCGCCGTCAGCGGACGCAAGCCTTCAGGCATGTCTTCTTCCGAGAACGGAAGTTGATAGCCCGGTCGAGTGACGACGATCAAGTTTGCAAGTTCGAGGATCTTTGCGAAATCTTTCCAGCGGTCGAAGTCGTTGAACTGATCGAGACCGACGATCAGAAACAGGTTTTCAGGTGCCACGACTTTCGCGTAATCGCGAACTGTATCGATCGTGTACGACGGCCCTCCGCGCTCGAGCTCTGAGGCGTCGATGCGCACGAATTCTTCAAACTCCGTGAGTCCACGGCGAAGCATCTCAAGCCGTTGTTCACCTGAAGCACCATCGATCTGCGCTTTCAACGGGTTTTGCGCGGCTGGAACGACGATGACTTCGTCGAGTTTCATCCGCGAGTAAACTGTTGTCAGCGCATTGATGTGACCCATGTGGAGAGGGTTGAACGTGCCTCCGAAGAGGCCAACGCGTGCATTTGGATCAATATTCTCAACCATAAATCTTCTTTCCGATCGCGAAAACGAGTTCGCGTGTTCCGTACTGCGTGGCCGCCGAGATTTCCATGGTCTCGACACCGGCGCGCCGGAATTCTTCTTTTAATTCTTCGCGACGTTCGCGGGTGAGAACGTCGACTTTATTCAAGACAACAAGTTGCGTGCGCTCCGAGAGAGGACGAAAGTTCTCTTCGCCCGCCTTTGCTTTGTCGTACTCTTTGAGCTCGAGCAAAATATCACGATAATCCTGGAGTGGATCACGACCGCCGGCGCCGCTGGCATCGACTAAGTGAACGAAAAGGTTCGTGCGCTCGATGTGACGCAAGAATTGCTGACCCAGGCCCACACCCTTGTGCGCGCCAGGAACAAGTCCCGGGATATCGGCAACGACGAACGTGCGATCCGTGTCGAGAGAGACAACGCCAAGGTTGGGCGACAACGTCGTAAAGGGATAGTCGGCGATTTTGGGTTTTGCCGCTGAGATCGCGCTGATCAAAGTGGACTTACCGGCATTCGGATAACCGATGACACCGACATCCGCGAGAAGCTTGAGTTCCAGCTTAATCTGGACAGTCTCGCCCATCTCGCCGGGTTGAGCGTGCTCGGGAGCTTGGTTCACCGATGTGCGGAAGAAGTGGTTTCCTTTTCCGCCGCGGCCACCTTTCAAGAAAACCGTGTCGCCTGGCTGAGAGAGATCGAGAAGCACTTGGCCATCCATCGATTTCACGATTGTTCCGACCGGAACTTTCAAAATCATGTCTTCGCCGGCCGCTCCCGAAGAGTTGCTCGACATGCCGTTGCCACCATCAGGAGCGCTGTACTTCGTTTTAAAACGATAAGTGAGGAGCGAGTTCAACGCCGGTGTTGCGCGGAAGATGACATCTGCGCCGCGACCGCCGTCGCCGCCATCCGGGCCGCCGCGCGCTTGCATCGATTCACGACGGAAGGAGACGGCGCCAGCTCCGCCTTTGCCCGATCGCACTGTTATGGAAACTTCGTCGACGAATTTCACTGAGACTCGCTATTTCGGCTAAGAGATGCGCGCTGAAAGGCGCGAAAAAAAGAAGGCCGGCTTTGATGAGCCGGCCCTGGTCATTCAATATTCACAAACAGAAACGAAAGAAGGCTTACGCCGACTTTTGTGCTGTCTTTGTAGCTGTCTTCTTTGTTTTCGCAGCTGGCGCTTTGCCGGCTTCGTAAACGCTGACTTTGCTACGGAGTTTATCCATGCGCTCGAACTTCACTTGGCCATCGATCAACGAGTAGATCGTGAAGTCACGACCCATGCGAACGTTGTTACCCAAGTGGAACTTCGTGCCGCGTTGGCGAATGATGATTGTTCCTGCTTTTACAGCTTCTCCGCCGAAGCGCTTTACGCCGAGACGCTTACTTTGTGAGTCGCGACCGTTACGGGTACTACCTGCTGCCTTCTTACTTGCCATGACGAACCTCTATTCCCG
>CAJYIL010000114.1 GCA_913774795.1 Pseudobdellovibrionaceae bacterium | reverse complement strand
ACGCCGACTTCGACGGTGACCAAATGGCTGTTCACGTTCCGCTCTCGGTTGAAGCACAGGTCGAAGCTCGCGTTCTCATGATGTCGACAAACAACATCTTGAGCCCGGCGAACGGCAAACCAATCATCAACCCAACTCAAGATATCGTCTTGGGTATGTACTGGATGACTCGTATCCGCCCAGGCGCGAAAGGCACAGGCCGCGCGTTCTCGTCGGTACCAGAAGTTCTTTACGCTTACGAAACAGGCGCGGTTGATCTTCAAGCGGCATGTAAAGTTCGCATTAACGGCAAGACCGAAGACACTTCGGTTGGCCGCGCGATCTTGAGCGACATCGTACCTGAAGGCGTTCCATTCTCGGCCGTGAACCTCGTCATGACGAAGAAACAGCTCGCTGTTCTCATCGATACGACGTTCCGGGTTGCGGGTGGTAAAGCGTGTGCGATCCTCGCCGACAATATCATGCAATACGGTTTCAAATACTCAACGACTGCGGGTATCTCGATCTGTATCGACGATATGAAGATTCCGAAGTCGAAGGCGACTCTCCTCGGAGACGCTGAGAAACAAGTCTCGGAAATCCAGCAGCAGTACGACGAAGGTTTGATCACCGACGGTGAGCGCTACAACAAAGTCGTGGATATCTGGGCACAAACCGGTGACCGCGTCGCTAAAGAGCTCATGCAAGAAATCGAAAAAGATGAGTTCAACGTCAACGGCGAGAAAGTCGTCGCTCCGTCGTTCAACCCAATCTTCGTCATGGCAGACTCCGGCGCCCGGGGTTCGGCAGCTCAGATTCGTCAGCTCGCGGGTATGCGGGGTCTCCTCGCAAAACCATCGGGTGAGATCATCGAGACACCGATTACCGCGAACTTCCGTGAAGGCTTGACGGTTCTCCAGTACTTCATCTCGACTCACGGTGCCCGTAAGGGTCTCGCCGATACCGCGTTGAAGACAGCGAACTCGGGTTACCTCACTCGTCGTCTCCACGACGTCGCACAAGATGCGATCATCGTCGAAGTCGATTGCGGCACTCAAGACGGTCTCGTCGTCGCTCCGGTTATCGAAGGTGGAGAAGTCATTCTCCCGATCGGCGATCGTCTCCTGGGCCGTATCGCCCTCGAAGCGGTTCTCGATCCTTACTCAAAAGAAACGATCGTTCCGGCTAACGGCGAGATCAACGAAGCAGAAGTCACTCGCATCGAAGCTTCGGGCGTCGATTCGGTTAAGATCCGCTCGGTCCTCACGTGCAAAACACGTCGCGGAATTTGCTCGAAGTGTTACGGTCGCGACCTCTCGCGTGGCGCACAGATCAACCTCGGCGAAGCGGTTGGTACAATCGCCGCTCAGTCGATCGGTGAGCCAGGAACACAGCTCACGATGCGTACGTTCCACTTGGGTGGTGCGGCATCGCGTGCGGTCGAGCAATCGGTCCACACGGCTCGTCACGACGGTACAATCAAGCTTCACGACCTCATCACTGTCACGAACCGCCAAGGTAAGTTGACGGTCATGAACCGGAACGGTGAGTTGATCTTGTCGGATGCGACAGGACGCGAACGTGAACGCTTCAGAATCGTTTACGGTTCGGTCTTGAACGTCAAAGACGGCGCGCAAGTCACGAAGGGCACTGTCCTCGCTGAGTGGGATCCATACTCGAACCCGATCATCTCGGAAGTCTCGGGTAAGATCGCGTTCCAGGATATCGAAGAAGGTTCGACGATGACCGAGCAGGTCGACGCCGTGACCGGCTTCGCGACAAAAGTCATCACAGAGTCGAAGTCTTCAGAAGTGAAGCCGACGGTTCTCGTCGTCGACGAAAACGGTAAGCAGATCATGCTTCCGGGTCGTGACATCCCAGCTCGTGCGATCATCCCGGTCGGTGCACAACTCCTCGTGAATGCCGAACAAGACATTCACGCGGGTGACATCATCGCGAAGATCCACAGAGAGACGTCGAAAACACGCGATATCACGGGTGGTCTCCCACGCGTCGCTGAACTCTTCGAAGCTCGTAAGCCTAAAGAAGCTGCGATCATCTCGGAGATCGAAGGCTACGTGACGTTCGGTAAGGACGTTAAAGGTAAGCAGCGCGTGATCGTCACTCCAGAGATCGGTGAGCAGAAAGAATATCTGATCCCGAAAGGTAAACACGTTGCGGTTCGCGAAGGTGAATACGTGAAGCCAGGTGAGGCTCTCATGGATGGACCAACGAACCCACACGATATCTTGGCCGTTCTTGGCGAGAAAGAGCTCTCAGCTTACCTCGTTAACGAAATCCAAGAAGTTTACCGACTCCAAGGTGTCGGTATTAACGATAAGCACATCGAAGTCATCGTTCGCCAAATGCTCCGGAAAGTTCGCGTTGCCGATCCAGGCGACACGAAATTCCTGAACGGCGAGCAAGCTGAGAAGTTCGAGTACGAAGAAGAAAACGAACGCGTAATCCGTGAAGGTGGTCAGCCGGCAACGTCTGAGCCTCTCCTCCTCGGTATTACGAAGGTTTCTCTCTCGACGGATTCGTGGATTTCGGCCGCTTCGTTCCAAGAGACGACGAAAGTCCTCACAGAGGCAGCGATCAACTCGCGCACGGACTACCTCCGTGGCCTCAAAGAGAACATCATCATGGGTCGCTTGATCCCTGCGGGTACCGGTCTCTCGGCGTACAAGAAGTTCAAAATCGTGGTCGACGAGACGTCGAACGAGGCTCCGGCTATGCTCCCGGGCTTCGGTTCAACAGCTTCGACTTCGGCTCAGAACCAATATTAATGAGTTCATAAGAAAGCCGCTCGAAAGGGCGGCTTTCACGCTTGACCAGGGTTGGCCCGGCGTATAGTTTCACCAGTTCTAAAATTTGATAGACAAGGCACCGAAGTTTTTCGAGGGCCTACGGCTCCCAAAAACTTTTTGAGCCACGAGGATTTAAGAGAATGCCAACGATCAACCAGTTGATCCGTAAAGAACGCGAAGTTCAAAAGAACAAAACGGCTTCGCCAGCTCTCGCACAGTGCCCGCAACGTCGCGGCGTTTGCACTCGCGTTTACACAACAACTCCAAAGAAGCCGAACTCGGCTCTCCGTAAAGTTGCCCGTGTTCGCTTGTCGAACGGTTACGAAGTCACTTCGTACATCCCAGGCATCGGCCACAACTTGCAAGAGCACTCGGTTGTCCTCATTCGCGGCGGCCGTGTAAAAGACTTGCCAGGCGTGCGTTACCACATCGTTCGCGGCGTCCTCGACACTCAAGGTGTTAACGGTCGTCTCCGCG
>CAJYIL010000113.1 GCA_913774795.1 Pseudobdellovibrionaceae bacterium | reverse complement strand
CCCGCTGAGGCGACGACGACTGTTCCGGCCTTCGAGAGGCGACCCATCGCTTCGGAGTACAGAATATGCGGGTTACCGTAGGAGCTTCCGAGCGAGAGGTTGACGACGTCGAGGGAGTCGTCAAACGAGAGATCCGAGTTCGGATCGGCCGCGTACTCGAGAGCGGCCACGACCGCGGCGTCACCTGTTGAGCCGTCAGCTCCGAAAACCTTGATCGCATACAAAGACGCATCGGGAGCCACGCCGTCGTAAGTATTCACGCCGTCGCCGTGACCTGCGACTGTACCTGCGACGTGAGAACCGTGACCACCTTCATCGATCGGGTTGGCATCGGCTTTCGGAGTGCGCTTTGAAAAGTCGGCGGAGTCAGAGTCGTAAACGGTTCCGACCAAATCAATTCCACCCACCACTTTCGCCGTTGGGAAGGCTGGATTTGGCGCCGAGGGATCAACGGCTTTGTACGCTTCAGGCGTGCCGGCACCGCCGAACATCGCGTGCGTGTAATCGATGCCAGTATCGATAATGCCGACTTTCAGACCCTGGCCACGAATTCCGCGTGCGTGAGCTTGATCAGCTTCAATGAACTGCACCGATGTTTTTGCAATCGCTTGGGCTACGGCCGCCGCAGTGTCGAGTGCGCGGTCGCCGGCGATCACCGGACGAGAGAAGCTTGTCTGCGTTTCAACGTAAGCCACGTTGCCGAGTTTGCGAATCTCCGCGAGTTTGTCGAGAGGAGCGACGATCGCAAGACCGTTGATCACGAGACGGTATTTGTAGATCACTTCGATCGCGGGCGAAATGGCCTTGAGCTTGGCGATGATGTCGGCTTGTTCAGCTTCGAGGGCTTTCGCCGTGTCGGCGTCGACCTGTTTTTTGCCGTCGACGACTTTCAGAGTTGAGAACAGAGCTGGCGTTTGGAGTTTGATCAGCGCGATCGTGTCACTCGCCGTTTGCGGGCGGGTGCTAATGATGCCGACGTTGAAGCCGTTGATGTTTTTGAATGTTCCGGTTTTGTTCGCTGAACAACCGACCAATGCGGCCGTCATGACGACTAGCGCGAAAGCAAATTTCATTTAGGTCCCCCTCGGACTTGAACTGGGCGCAGAATTTCCCCGATACCACGACCTCAGTGCAATACTTCAATTCGCATACCGAGTTTTTTGCGCAATTCGGTGGTGAATTGGGACCAGATTCCAAGCGGTTGCGTCATTTTTGCTCAAGCCAAATCGAGCACAGGGAATATGCTAGAGGCATGGGTGTTTGGATTTTGATGGTGAGCCTCGCGTGGGGTGCAAATTGCCGCGATCGGTGGATCGATTGGCGATCACCTCATTCGGTTTGCGCGGAGTGGAAAAGCGCGCATGCTCAGCTCGCTGATTTTGGGCGCCAGGGCCTGATTCCCAATCCACAAAAGATTTCTACCTTGAGCGCTCAGCCGCTCGCGTGGACAAAAGAATTCGACCAACTTGTGGGGTCGATGACTTCGCAGATTGCGGGACAAAAATCGAACGGCTCGCTTTCGCAGACTCAACGATACCTCATGCTCCGGCTCGCCAAAGTTTCGCTCGAAGTTCTCCCGCCGTCAGATTCACTTTGCGCCAGTGGTTCACAAGTCAACGCACGCTACACCGAGAGAACCAATCGCATTCAAATCTGCCCACTCACGACTAGGCTTCCGTGGTCTGCGGTGGTGGCGCTTCTTTCACACGAACTCGGGCATCTCG
>CAJYIL010000112.1 GCA_913774795.1 Pseudobdellovibrionaceae bacterium | reverse complement strand
AGTCAAAATCCGAAGGACTTCGATCTGAAGACGATCGGCGATACGTCTTTTGCCATGCGGCCTTGGAGCGGATTCTTGAATCTCTCCGGTTATTCGTTCGACGAAGAGCGCAAATATTATTCTGAACTCAACGACCCGAAAGGTTTGAAAGCGAGTCTCGGGCCGACCCAGTTTGAAAAAATTCAGAGCCAAATTCGCGTCAACCCCGGCATGTTCGGCGAGCGCCACCAGAGAATCGATGACGTGTCTCGAAAGATCACGGTGAAACTCCATCATAAATCAATGGGTTTCCCGGAGATGGGTTGGGCGTTCATGGGCAAGTCGTTCAACGATTCACAGAGCGCTGAGAACAATCAAGAACAGCTTCTCCTTGTCGGAGAAAAAGCCGCGACCGAAAAACTGCGCGGCGGTTTTCAATGGCTTTACAACATGGCTCCGCAGTCGGTCGCCGAATACGCTCTCTACCGCAACAAGTACGGGATCAAGCCCGACGAAGAGGTGTCGAAAGAAGACGGCGCGGAAGAACGTCAGGCGAAGGCAAACTAAACGAGCTCTTTCGAAAGCGCCGAGGCGAGCGAAGCGAGAGGAATCTCGCTCTGGGTTCCTGCCGCCAACACCTTCACTTGCGCGACGCCTCGCGAGAGTTCATTTGAACCCAGGATGATTGCGTGAGAGGCGCCGACCTTGTCGGCGCGCTTCATGCGCTTTCCCATGTTTCCCGTGTAAGCCATATCGACCCGTATACCGGCCTGACGAAGCTCTTGCGAAAGCTTCAACGCCGGCCCTTCGGCCTCATCGCCCATCGGAACGATCGCGACCGTCGCAAGAGTTTCAACGGCATCTTTCATCATGAGCGACAAACGATCGACGCCAGCGGCCCAGCCGACGCCTGCGGTCTTCGGACCGCCGAGATCGCTGATGAGGTTGTCGTAGCGACCGCCTGAGCAGATCGCGTTTTGAGCTCCGAGGGCCGTGGTCGTGAATTCGAAAACCGTGTGGCAGTAGTAATCAAGCCCGCGAACCAAAAGCGGATCAATCTTGTAAGGGAGGCCCAAGAGATCGAGACCTGCGACAACATCATCGAAAAACTTTTTCGATGTGTCGTTGAGGGAATCGGCGAGAGTGGGGGCTTCGGCGACGACGCGCTTATCGCCGTCATCTTTCGAATCGAGAATGCGAAGAGGATTTTTCTCTAAGCGAATGAGCGAATCGGCTGAAAGCTCGGACTTGCGAGTCAAAAGATAGGCGACCAGTTTTTCACGAAAAGCCGCACGGCTCTCAAGATCGCCAATCGTGTTCAAGTGCAACGTAATACTTGAAGCCATGTCATCGGCAAACGGCAGAGCTTTCAAAATTTGGTAACCGAGCGCGAGACACTCAAG
>CAJYIL010000111.1 GCA_913774795.1 Pseudobdellovibrionaceae bacterium | reverse complement strand
CATTTTGCTTTTCGCTCTCTCCGCGATTGCGCAAGAAACCGCTACGCCGTCGCCTTCGCCATCTCCCGTTGCATCCGCATCGCCAGCGGCGACACCGATGCCGACGCCTTCTTCGACTCCGACGCCGAAACCACCCGCAACTCCCTCGAAGAAAAAAACAGCCAGCGACGATCTGGCAAAGGCGTGCGCGCTCCATTTTCCGGGTCGTATTCAAGGTGAGCTTCGCGCGGCCTGCTCTTCGGCAGGGACTAAGTTCAACGCGTCTGAAAAAGGTCTCCAGCAAACGAAGTGTCGTTTATCCTACGGAGAAGAGCCACGTGCCGTTATGTCTTGCTTGATTGGCGTCGCAATCGCCGACGATTTGAACTCAGAACGCACCGACTACAAACGCAAACTCGAACTCTGCGCGAATCAATATCCACAACACACAGAGATCGACGCGTTTCTCCAGGAGTCATGCCTGACCGGCATTCACTTGCCCGATTTGATGCCCACGCTCGCAAGCGCTCCGTATGAAACCTGCGCGCAACTCTCACCAGAGCGATCGTTCATTGGGCCATGCGCGGTCGGGCTCTCTTTGGTGAATGAGACTTCGGTGACAAGTGGCCCGAACGATCAGAATCTTCTTTGCCGTAAGTACTTCGATCACATCAAGTTTCATCTCACTTACCGCGCTTGTTTGAACGCGCGCTCCGTCACGGTCGAAGATACGAAAAAAGTCGAGGCCGTCATTCAAGACTGCTCAAACATCGTCTCCGATCCAGGAAATGACAACGAGCGCGCAGCCTGCCTGATTGGTTCGAACATCCACCGCTCTCTAGAGAAAAAACAAGATGTCAGCGCTCGATTCGGCAAATGCGGCACAAACAAAGTCACTTACGATGACCGCGACATTCTCGCGTGCCTCACCGCTGCTTCGCTCGTCGATATGGTTGGCAAAGGTCCCGCCGAAAACGGATGCAAATCTGTTTTCAAGGCTCCGAAAACGAATTCACGCTCGGATTGCCTGAATTCGCTCTCGACAAAAATGTAAGCTTATTTGGTTCTCTGAATAAGATGGTACCCGAACTGCGTTCGCACGGGCTCGCTGACGTCACCGACGCCGAGCCCAAAAGCTGCCTCTTCAAACGATGGCACCATACGCCCACGGCCAAAACTCCCGAGATCACCGCCGGCCTTTGAGCTTGGGCAGCGTGAGAATTTTTTTGCGAGATCGGCGAAATCGCCGCCTTGGTCTAGTTTCTTTTTGATGTCGTCAGCTTCGTACCGCTGTTCAACGAGGATGTGACGAGCGCTAATTTGATCGGCCATGAGGGCACCTACTTTCAAGCAGAGGGAGGGAGCGCGAACCGGTCTCGATCTTATGTGAGCCCCGTGAGAAAGTGAAGAAGCCTTCGAAAGGAAACTTCATGCTCGCCGGTCTTCTTGCCGTCTTCGTCTCTCTTTGCGCTCAAGCAAAACTTGCCACCAACGGAGACGTGCCCTACGTCATCGAATTCGACCACACGAATATTCAAGTCGAGGCCGATGGACAATCGACACTCACTCGCGAAGTGATGATCCGAGTCAACAATGATCAAGGCCGCGAAGCTCAAAGCGTGCAGTCTCTATCGTTCAACTCACGCGCGCAAAAATTCCGGATTTTAAAAGCTGAGACTCTCAATGGTCCGCCGGGAAAACAAATCGCCTCGCCAGTCCCGAAGGGCGACATCGAGATCAAAGAAGTCGGTGAGATGTCGCAGGCCTTCGACTCGTTGAAATCGGCGGGCCTCTCGTTTCCAAAAGTGGGCGTCGGGTCACGCATTCACATGAAATACGAATTGAAAAACGTTGAAGTCGCGATCAAAGGATTTTGGAGTTCGGGCTTCTCTCTTGCCGGTGAGAACATCGAAGACTTCAGGCTTCGCGTTCAGTCCAAACTGCCTCTCTACTACAACGTGCGTGATCTCGAAGGCCGACTGACTCACGACGTGATGACCAAAAGCGGTGTCACCGTACTCGAAATAAAATCGAAGTCGCCGCTGTTCACCGTCGCGGTCCAGGAAGAGGCGCCGTTTTTTAGACCCGACCGCGTGCCGTCGGTTTCGATGTCATCACTTCCCGATTGGTCACGCTACGGGAGCGGCCTCATTCCTCAACACGAGGCTCTCTTAGCGAAACCTCTGCCCGCTTTGCTACAGGAAATCAAAAAAAGGGCGGAGACCGCAAAGACGTCGGTGGAGCGAGTTCAGCAAGTCGCCGCGGGAATCGCGCAAGAGTTTCGCTATTTCGGCGATTGGCGCAGACGACACGGAGGTTATCTGCCGCGCGGACTGAATGAAATCGCCGAATCACGTTACGGTGATTGCAAAGACCTTGCGATGGTGGCGACCGCGATCTTCCGGTCGCTCGGTTATAGATCGAATCTGGCGTGGGTGTTTCGGGGCGAACTTGCGCCGGCCGCAGGCGCGTATGAATATCCGGTCGATACAGCTTTCAATCACGCGATCTCTCGAGTTGAGGCCGATGGCAAAGTGTACTTTGTCGACGCAACAAATCCGGTCGCGTATGCGCAAGGCGTTTATGCCGATATCGCCGATCGTCCTACCTTCGTGCTTTACGCCGACGGAGGAAAACTCGAGCGCACACCTCCACTCAATCCGAGCGATGCAGTTTTCAATTCGCACCTCGCCTATGAATTTCAACCCGACGGTTCGATGTTAGCGTCGGGCACCTTCGGACTTGCGGGCCGCCAGGCGATCGGTCTGACGGCGCGGGCTTTTTACTCACCGGTTGAGGCGGTGAATTACGATATCGTTCGTTCGGTGGCGAACAACGGAAAAGTTCTTGAATCGATGGTTGGCGATTTTGACCGCGGTTCCCGAATCGTGAAAGACGTTTCGATTCCCGTCAAACTGCGTTTGGCAGAAAGCGGTCTCACCACTTCGGCCGGAATCGGCTATCCGCTCTTTCGCGACGATGCGGTCGGGCGCCTTCTCGTTGATACGAAAGATCGCATTTCGGATTTGTACATCGAAACTCCCAGCACGACGAAAACCAAAGTCGATCTTTTAAACGTTCGCAAAGTCGGCCGCGTTTCTCTCGACTGCTCGTTCAACACGGACTACATCGAAGCTTCGCGGAAAGTGAGCGAAATAAAAAACGGTGTCTCCGTGGAAGACACCGTCATCGTCAAAAAAGCGATCTTATCCACGACAACACTTCAGTCTCCGGAGTTCGCAAAATTTCAAAGCTCACTCCGCACATGTTTTAACCGCGCGGCGCTGATTCTCGAAAAACGCTAAAGACTCCGGGCTTCTGAGATCAGTGCTGAGTGAAATCGATTTTGCGGTTGTTCTTCTCGTCGGTTTTCAATGGCTGACCTGTAACGACTGCTTTCACGAAGCCCGCCAATTGGACCAGCGCTTTCGATGCGAAATCCCAATACTGGGCGCTTTCGACGTCGACGCGGATCAGGGCGATTTTCGGATCATCGACGCCTTCCGGGAACCAAGCTTTCAAACCAGGCGTCCAGAGTTCTTTGATTTTCGCACGGTCAGTCACGATCGACGCTTTTCCGGCGACTGAAACGTAGCGGTTGTCGTCAGGATTCGCGTACGAAAGGTTGACGTCGCTGTCATTTTCGATTGCGCGTGTTTTCGGGGACTCGTCGCGTGTGAAGAACCACAGAGTTCCGTCGAACTCGGTCTCTTGCGTCGCCATCGGACGTGAATGAAGTTGACCGTTTGGGTCCTGGGTGACGAGCATCGCGATCTTGATGCCCTTAATTTCTTTAGCGAGAGTTTGAATATCGGATTGTTGGCTTGGCATGAGGTCCTCCATGAGGGGCATTTTGGCGTCTGTTGGGTTCACTTTCAATGCCTGTGCACGAACCTTGACCGCCTCGACACGCGAAGAACATGATGGAGGGATGGGCGCAATCCGACACAAATCTCACGAGCGATGGATCCTCTTCACGCTCGCCGCGATTCAATTCGTGCATGTGCTGGACTCGCTCGTGGTGATGCCACTCGGACCGCAGTTTATGAAAGCGCTCTCGCTAACACCCGCGATGTTCGGTGCACTTGTTAGCGCTTATTCTCTCGCCGCTGCGACAGCTGGCCTCGCTGGTTCATTTGTTCTTGATCGCTTCGATCGGCGCCAGGCACTTTTAGGCACGACAGCCGGTCTTGTTGGCGCCACGTTCATTTGTGGCTTCTCGCGTGACTACACCGCCCTGATCACGGGCCGTATCGTCGCGGGCGCGTGCGGAGGTCTGATTCAAGCCTTACTCTTCACCATCATCGGCGACATGTTTCCCGATGAACGTCGCGGAGCCGCAACCGGCACGGTCATGTCATCGTATTCAGTCGCAACCGTCATCGGTGTACCGACTGCCCTTTTCTTGGCCGGCCGGGGAGATTGGGCCTCTCCGTTTCTTGTTCTCGCAGGCCTCGGATTTCTGATTTTGGGTCTCGCGATCTTCATTATTCCTCGCCTGCGCGGGCATTTGATGTATGTCGCAAGGCAAGAACGCGTCCTTGAAAGCAAGCCTCCCTTTCTCGCTTTGATTTTGCGAACGAATTCCCGTCTCGCGTTCGCGATGATCGTGACGTCAATGGGAGCAGGCTTCACCGTTCTTCCCTACATGAGTGCTTACCTCTCAGCAAATCTTGGCCTGAGCCATCAAGATCTTGCGACCGTCTTCTTCTGCGGAGGCATCGCGACATTTGCAACCGCCCGCTACATAGGTAAGCTCAGCGACCGCTTCGGTAAGCGAAAAATGTTTAGTTATCTCGCGCTCGCCTCGGCGATCCCGACTCTTCTTCTCACCCATGCTCAGCCGATGCCGCTCATCGCGATCCTGGCCATCACGACGCTTTTCTTTTTGCTCATCGCCGCGCGTGGAATTCCCTCTATCTCGCTCATCACAGCGAGCGTAGGGCCCGGACTGCGCGGTCGTTTTCTCTCGCTCACGTCGAGTCTTCAACA
>CAJYIL010000110.1 GCA_913774795.1 Pseudobdellovibrionaceae bacterium | reverse complement strand
CTTCACAAGAGCGTCTCTCGATGTTGCGTTCAGCCTTTAGCGGTGGCGCGATCGTCGTCGTCATGACACTCCTCAAGATGTCGCTTCACGCAGGCTCATTTCATCTCCCGCCTCTGTTCGAAGCTGTCATCATTTGGGTCATTTATTCGGGCGGGTTCATCACAATGCAGCTGACCCACTCCACTCTTGCGACGAAGCTGCCGTCCTTCACGGCGTCTCGTCTCGCGGTCTTGATGAATAACGTTCGCCACCCAAGCGAGCTCAATCAGTTCGCCGAAGAAGTCAGAACAGTCTTGAAATCACAGGCGCTCGCGTTTGTCGGCAACCTCGCCGCCGTCATTCCGCTCGCGTTTCTGTTTAACTTGGGTTTTGAAGCCTTGCTCGGACGCCACGTGATCGATCCGAAACAAGCGATGTCGACCATTGCCGGCTTACATCCGATCTTCAGTTTCGCCGTTGTCTTCGGTGCGGTGACCGGTGTTCTTCTTTGGCTTTCGAGTCTAGCGGGTGGCTGGTTTGAGAACTGGGTCGTGTACCGCAAACTTCCGACGGCCATCGCTCAAAGTCGCCGCTTGCGGAGAGCGTTTGGTGTTCAGCTTCCGGCGCGCTGGGCGCAGTGGCTCGAGAAGAATTCATCGGGCTTGAGCGCCAATATCACGTTGGGTTTTTTATTTGGTTTTGTGCCTTTTCTCGGCGTGATAACGGGTCTTCCAATCGACAGCCGTCACGTGACGATCTCGAGCGCAAGCGCGGTACTTTCGTCGTTCTCGATCGAACACGACGCGACGTTTTTCAAAACAATGACCGTCACCTCGATCGGTCTTTTGTTGATCGGCATCGCCAACTTGAGCGTCAGTTTCGCGCTCGCACTCGTGGTCGCCGCGCGTGCCTCGGCGGTCAACTCTCGCCGCTTCTCGACTTTGCTGAAGCTTTTACGACGCCGGCTGATCGGGTTTTGAGAGTGAGAGCCGTCAACGCGCTTCGCGGCTATTTACAGAAGATATCGTAAAGCGACGACATCAGCTTAGCCACTCGCTCATCCTCTATGCTGTATATCACGTGAAGTCCGCGCTTCTCAGAACTGACAAGGCCTTGGGTCTTCATCTTCGCTAAAAACTGCGAAGTGACGGACTGCGAGACTGAGCACAACTGTTCGAGCTCACCCACTGTTTTCTCACCCTGAGCCAGGTGACACAGAATGAGAAGACGCTGCGGATGCGCGAGCGCCTTTAGAATCGCCGAAACTTCTTCGGACTTTTGTCCCATCTTGAGAGCCAAACCCCGGTCTTGCTTTTTCATATTACAATATTATAATATACTCATATAAAGTCAAGCCTTCGTTTCGGGAGTTCACATGAGCCAATTGATATTTCGCCAACTTTTTGACCCGACAAGCTCTACCTACACGTACCTGCTCGGCGACGCCGAATCCGGCGTCGCCGTCTTGATCGATCCCGTCCTCGAAATGGTTGAGCGCGATCTTAAGCTGATCGACGAGTTAAACCTTAAACTGCTCTATGTCCTCGACACACACGTTCATGCCGACCACGTGACCGGCGCCGGACTCATTCGCGAACGCACGGGCGCCAAGTCTGCGGTCGCATCGAGAGCGCAGGTTGCTTGCGCAGATGTTCACCTGAAAGAAGGCGACGTCATCCGATTCGGCACACATTCGCTGAATGTCCTCGAGACACCCGGCCACACCGACTCTTCACTCAGCTTTTACTGTAACGGCATGGTTTTTACAGGCGATGCCCTCTTGATTCGCGGCTGCGGTCGAACTGACTTCCAAGGCGGCTCGGCCGACCAGCTGTATCAAAGCGTGCGAGAGAAGCTTTTTGCCTTACACGAAACGACTCAGGTTTTTCCTGGGCACGATTATAAGGGCATGACGTCTTCGACGATCAAAGAGGAGCTCGCCCATAATCCACGCTTAGCAGCGCAAATTACGGCCGACCAATTTCGGCAAGTCATGAAAAACTTGAAACTCGATTATCCAAAACAGATGGATCGAGCGGTTCCCGCCAACCAATCCTGCGGCTTTTTATCTTCTAAAATTGGAGAGACAATGAACGTACCGACAGTTCGAGTGAATGACGTTAGACAAAATGTGAAAAACGAAATGACCGTCATCGATGTCCGACGATCTGATGAGTTTAATGCAGAGCTCGGGCATATTGATGGCGCACACCTAGCCACGCTCGGTCCCGATCTCGATGCATTTCTGAAATCGCGAAGTCTTGATGACCGCTTGATGTTCGTCTGTCGATCCGGAAAACGATCAGAAGAGGCCACTCGCTTAGCCCTCGATCGCGGCTTCAAAAATGTCCTGAATATGGCCGGGGGCATGCTGGAGTGGAATCAACAAAATCGTCCCGTGGTGCGTTCATGAACGATCACTGGACAATCGCTTCAAGCCTACTTGGTAGCGCACTCATCGGTATCGCCATCTCATTGATGCTGTTGCTGAACGGTCGCGTGACCGGCGTCAGCGGAATCGTAAATGGCATTCTGAAAGAAAAGTCCCGACCAGAGATTGTCTGGCGACTGACTTTTATCCTCGGGCTCATCGCAGGCGGGCTTGTTCTTCGATTTTTAATGCCCGGGTCTTTCGGATTAACGAGCGAATTTCTCCGGCAAAACTTTTGATTTCGGGCTTTCTCGTTGGTTTCGGTACGGTCATGGCGAATGGATGCACGAGCGGCCATGGTATTTGCGGAATCAGCCGCGGTTCACTGCGCTCTTTCGCAGCGACTCTTACCTTCATGATCTTCGGCTTCTTTTCGG
>CAJYIL010000109.1 GCA_913774795.1 Pseudobdellovibrionaceae bacterium | reverse complement strand
TGGGATTTTCAAATTCAACCTGCGTTGCGATTCAATGCCTTCGAATACGAATCGATCGCGTTTCGGTTCGAACCGGGTTTGACGCTTCGCTATTTTCATTCATCCAACCAGGATGTCGTACCGAACTCCAATGTTGCAGGGCTTTATCTTCTGCTCGCGGCGCAGTCGAAAGGGTGGCTCGGTGAAATCGAAACATCGCCGCTCGCACTTTCTTTCGGCAGCCATGGTCGATGGGGCACTCAGCGTGACTCGAACCTTTTGCGCGTTCGAGTCGAGCGCGCCGTGAACGCTTTTGAGACGCTCGGTGTCTTCTTGGAATATCACCACCTTCACCGTACGTTCACAGGATCGCAGTACGGAGCTTCGACGAGCCTCTTCGTGAGTGATCTCGCGATGAATCTCGGCGTTAGATATTCGCTCTGAGTTTTGTTCGATGCTCGATGGCCGCTTGCGCCTGGGCGTCGGGCAGCCTAATCTACCCGCATCGGTGGGGGTTTAGCTTAGCTGGTTAAAGCGTCCGGCTCATAACCGGAGGATCGGGGGTTCAAGTCCCTCAGCCCCTAATCTTCTTTTCTTTTGGAATATCAGGGCCTTGCGACTTCAGATCGCAAAGCCCTTTTTCATTTTAGATCTACGGTGACAGACATATGACAGACATTTAGCGGAAGTTGGCCGAAACCAGCCGCAATTTCGGATCTGTTTCATCGCTCGATTTCGCGGGCGTGATCGAGAAATTGAGAGCTGCGTTCGTGACGTTCTTTCCGATCAAATGGACGTACTTCATCGTGGTCGCAATATCTTTGTGACCGAGAATCTCCTGCACCGTTTTAACGTCGAGGCCCGCATCTAACATGAGTGTTGCGCATGTGTGACGGAGTCCGTGAAAGACGATGCGTGGTCCGTTCCACTCGTTCATATCTTTCACAAAAATCTGGCTACAGAAATTTCTGTGATGAACAGCGCTTTCAGCATTCGTTCTGAAGATCATGTCGTTTCGTCCGAGCCGATCTTGCTCGATGAGTCTACGGAGTTCACTTTCGAGAACAGCGTTCATCGGGACGTTGCGCGGTCCTTTTCCTTTAGGGGGATAAAACTGCCTGTCGATCGGCTCGAGTCGTTCGGTGATCCGTAGTTGATGCGGTTTCAAACATCTTGGCCTGAGTGCCCAAATCTCTCCAGCGCGAAGGCCAGAGTTGATGGCCGCTAAGTAGACGACGTAGATCCAACGTCTGCTTGAGCCTTCTCGGTATTTCTCAGAGGCGAATCGCAGAAAATCTTCGGCATTTTCCTTTTCCCAAAATTCACGGTTCGCCTCAGGCGGCTTCGTCTTTGAGAATCGCGTTGTCGTGTTCGAATGAATTCGTTCATGACGATACGAAAAATTTAAGACGGATTGGATCATGCCGATTTTGATGTTGATTGTCTTTTGTCCGTTCCCGCGCGATCGGTAATATGCTTCTAGTTTCGAAAGGAGTGCGATGTCGACGTTCTCGATTGGTAGATCTCCGATTCGATCTTTGATTTCGCTGTAGATTCCGGTCACCGTTCTTTTCCAAGACGGCGAGAAGGTCGGAGACTTTCTTTCGAACCAATAGTTGTACTCGCTTGAGAACGTTAACTTCGGCTTTTCAGCTTTGTTGTCTGGTTGATCGTTCGATTGACGCGAAAGAATGAGGTCGAGCTCTTCTAACGCTTCCTTCTTAGATTCGCGGCGAACGCGCATTTGCTTTGCGCCTCGACCGCGACCCCAGATCCGAAGTTCATATCTTGTCTGACCTTTTCGGTCGGTGATCTTTTTAATTTTATAATTCATGACTCACGTCCTTGGTTAGGTCCTCGGGACATGAGCCATTTCTTGAGTTCGGCAGTCCGAATGAAAACGCGGCGTCCAAATTTAATGATCAGACCTTCAGGTACCGAATATTTTGCGGGCCGATAGACCCAGTCGTAAACGGTGCTTAAGGCGATCGGTAAAATCCGAACGACGTCACTCGGACTGATGTAGTCCGGCAGGTTGTCAAAGAGCTGGTCGCGATCATTGCCAGCCTCGACTTCGGCCGTCAACGCACTCGTAACCTGACTCGAACTTACCTCAGTAAAAGTCTTAAGTAGTGAAACTCGTTTAGTCGATTTGCTTAGATTCTTTCGATCTTCGCTCATCGTTCTAATCACCCATCCTCCTTCTAAATGTTTTCCCTGTAACCCAAACCACTTACTTCTTAATCAGCACCCTGGCTCGTACCTGCATGTTTACCAATTCCTCTGGAAGCACTGGCCACCCAATCCATCCACAGTCATGTGGGGAGTGGGTGGCCAGTGGAGGAAGAGGAACGCCTTTAGGCGCATGAAGGTACGAGCCAGGGCCGTCGTTACGAGGGGTTAGCCTGCGTATGACTGTCTTCGCTCGCAGGCCTCAAACCGCTCACCCTGTGAGCGTCCGGGTGAGCACTTTCGCTTGCGAAGCATGTTCGAGCGGTTTGAGTATTTCGGCCGCTGACGATGGCGGCTTCGAGTGGGTCGTTAAGAATCTCGCCGAGAACGGAAAAGAGGATCTTCGGACTCGTCTCATAGAAGTGAACGTCACGAATCGCATGCTCGATTTGCTTCTGTATCGTCTTTGTCGCGACGATGTACCAAACCGCGTAAAGCGATTTCTTTCTCGAGTAATCCCAAAGGATCTGCCGGTAGCGTTCCTGATTCTTGTTCGAAAGTTCGAGCTCAATTGCGATCGATTTAATTTCGTTACCGATAAGCGAACTCATAGCTCCATCTGGGATGACTCGTCTTTGGATGTTCGCGACACCGTGTTTAGCGGCGACACGTTTTCGAATGTCATGCTCTGCGATCCAAGATCGACTGATGCCGGAATCTTCTAGCCGCATTCGAACAGTCGATAAGAGTGCATCATGTTCTAAGATCGCACGTGGGAAGTTTACCTTAGCCGGAGCAAGTTCAAATCTTTCGACCGACTGTTTTGTTAAAGCCCATAACCTCTCGGACGTTTCGAGACCGAGAATTTTCTGAACAAGTCCTGTCTCATTGAGCACGCGAAGCCTGCGCAGCACTGTCGTGAGTGCGATGTTGTTAAAAGTTTTAGTTTGAATCTGTTGAGTCGTAAGACAGCCGTAGTTTTTCAGCAGTTTAAGTAGCTCGTGATCGCGAGCCGTTAATCTCAAATCTTTCCTCCTATGTTTCGTACATTAGAATTCATCAAGTAACGCTTCGAGAGCCTCTTGAGCCGAGCTGCGCGTTTCCACCAGTGGAAACGCGCAACTCGTCTCAAGCGTCTTCTCCGCTGCAAGTTTCCCATTGCCGCCAGTTGGGTCGGTGTATTTGTTTCGAAGAAGAGGAGTAGAAAGTTGCGGAGTTTCTCGTTTACCCACTGACGGTAACGACGGCGGCGTTGGATGTAAAACTTCAGAGTGATGCGACCGATTTTTCGGACTCGTGATAATGTAGATGATAAAGACGCACAACGCGAAAAGAGCAGCTGTCGACGTGAGAATCCAACGAGCATCTAACATGAGCGACAAAAAGAATTCTGGTGCGTTAACGCTTTCGCGAAAGTAATATGCCCAAACGCTTACAAGTAAGAGCGAATGAGCGACTAAGTATCGCTTTACGAATTCTGATTCGAACATCGATTTGTTTGCCTCCCACATCATTTAGATGCAAGAATTCGCGCCGATCGTGCCAGGACGCGCGTATTTTAGAACTGTCTGGAATCAAAGATAAAATTTGAAAAGTGTCTCTTTTAATGGAATCGCGTCCGCAGAATGCGACCGATTAACCGGTCATCCCGATCGGACGAATGTCATAAATTTGATTTCTCTTTCCTGTATAGAGAGTCATCGAGTTTTGGGCGATGAAACAGGAGGGTCAGCATGTCCAGAGTGCGACTCGCATATCTGTTTTCGGGAATGTGCACACGTTGAGTGTGATAGATGCCGTGATGACCCGAGATCGCGTAACTTGCAAAGCAGGCGAGTGCTCCGAAGAACCAGATATTTGGTCCGAAGAGTTCCATGGCCATCACTGTGCACGCGAATGGCGTATTGGCGGCTCCGGCAAAAACCGCAACGAAGCCGACGCTCGCTAAAATTGGCAGTGCGATCGGGAAAACGTTGGAGAGCGCATTACCAAGAGTTGATCCCACAAAAAGAAGAGGCGTGACCTCTCCGCCTTTGAAACCAGTTCCGAGCGTCAGAGCCGTCATCGTCAGCTTTCCAAACCAATCATAAATTGGAAGAGGAGCTTTCAGAGAGCTGACGATCAACGGAACTCCCAGGCCCGAATAACGAATGACGACCGGAAAGAGATAATAAACGCTTGAAAGAATCACTCCGCCAGCAGCGGCGCGTAGAGGAAGGAGCTTGATGATGCTTTTGGATACGCGCGAGATTGTATCAACGAACAGAACAAACAGCCGGGCCGCAAGTCCGCAGGCGATTCCGGTGAGGACGATGTAAACTCCATCCAGCGTCGAGAATGACGTAACCACGGGATGAACGTAAGCCGTATGATGAACGCCGCAAGCGAGCGTGACGAAGTGAGCGACGAAGGCGCTGACAGCGCATTCAACAACCCCCCAAAATTGAATGCGCCCAATTGCGAGCACTTCAATTCCGAAAATAGTTCCTGCAAACGGCACTCCGAAGACCGAACCAAACCCACCCGCCATGCCGGCCATGAGAAGCGTGCGGCGGTCCGCGCGATCGATTTTGAAAATGTGAGTGAACTGATCGGCGATTGATCCACCCATCTGGACGGCGGTGCCCTCGCGTCCCGCGGAACCGCCGAAAAAATGAGTGACGATCGTGCCAAGAAGAACAAGCGGCGCCATTCGAAACGGAATGACCGTCTTTGGATCGTGAAACTGATCGATGAGCAGATTGTTGCCGCCTTCAACACTTCGGCCCCAGAAATGGTAGGCGCAACCGACGATGATCCCTCCGAGCGGCATGAGGAAAAGCAGCCATGGATTGTGCTCACGAACTTCAGTTGTTCTCTCAAGCGCGATCAAAAAGATGGCGGAAGCGAGGCCGCACAGAAGTCCAATGCAGGCTGAAAGACATATCCACCGAGGATAATATCGGATGAATTTTTGAAATAGTGTCGGTTTGCTCATCGGTCTCTCTACATTCGGCAAAATCATTTCCCTTCTGACAGAAGAAACGGTGCAGGACCGGCGAACTTCGCGCATGAACCGAGTTCTTCTTCGCTGCGCATAAGTTGATTGTATTTAGCGACGCGTTCGCCTCGGGCCGGGGCGCCCGTTTTAACTTGGCGAGCGTTCGACCCTACGGCGAAATCCGAAATAAAATCGTCGCTCGTCTCGCCAGACCTATGACTGATAACCGTCCCATAGATAGCCTGCTTCGAAATTTCGACCGCTTCTACCGTTTCAGACACAGTGCCGATCTGGTTAGGTTTGATAAGCGACGCGTTCGCCACTCCGTTTGCAATGGCTCTGCGAACTATTTCGTGAAGCCCAGCTCCTAAAATTGTTCGGTTCAATCCGGGCTTGGGCCGGTTTTCAATTGGTGCTGGCAATTCTGTTCTGCGTTCCAACGCTCACTCCTAGATTTGAAATTGATCCGTAAAACTCTGGGCTGAATGAATAAACTCGATTAGTCTAGTTATTTCAGCATCGTTTGCGCCAAAGCTGTGTTTTGAATCCTCAAGTACGACGTCCGCGAGATCTGTGCGAATCCTCTTTAAATTCTCGATCAGATTAACTCTATATCGGCGAAAATTTAGGTCGAGAGCTTGCACAAGGTCCCAACGAATCGACTCAACACTCGAGCGCAGCGCGATTTCAAAAACTCTCCGCGCGTGAGAAATCAGCATTTTTTCCGAAAGAAATTTTGGCGCATATGAGGCGAGACCTATTAGAAGTCCTTTGGAGATTGGAATGAGGAGATCAGGATTGAGATAAAATCCGGAGCGCGGCTCGAACGCATACGTCTCCCGATCAATCTGATACTCAACACTGAATAGCTTTGTCGTCTGTTGGCGGATTCGGCTCGCTAACTCATCGAAGCGAGCTTCGTTCGTCGCATGAAATTTCGAGTAAAGATCGCGGCCGATACGAAAAAGCGCGGCCGTGTAAAGTTCGGTCGATGAGCGCCCAACGTCAGATGTGGATTCTCGAATCTTTGATTTGAAGTCTTGAGTGTTTATCGATTGAATCGCGTTGATCCGGCCGAGCAGAATCGATTGGCCTTCGTGAAGGCTTTTTTCTTCAGCGTCCGATGAGTGCTCGTTCAGCACTTTTCGCAGCTGTTCAAATTCGGCCTGCAGAGCGAACTGAATTCGCTCAACTTCGCGTTCTACATCCTCAAGCAAGATTTCCAGCTTCTGCCTTTTATCGGCGCGCGACGCTTCGTCCTGTTGAAGAAAGTCCAGTCGCATCCGCAAAAGCCTCGTTTCATCCTCGATCACACGTGCAATTTTAATCTTTGCGGATGTGATCGAGAGCGCTTCGCCATCGTTCAAAGTCATCTGCTCTAAGAAAGTACGGAGTGCCTTCATACCTTCGTGCGTTTTCGCGGAGACGGGCCAAATTTGAAAGTTCGAATGCGTAAAAGCTTTTTCAAGCACCTGTTGAACGTGTGCCTCGATTTTCGCGAGCTCAGCCTGGGTCACCAGATCGACTTTATTGACGACGATCATGAGCTTCGAAAAATAGGATCGAGACTGTTTTAGAAACATCAGTTCGGAAGCACCCAGAGGTTGCTCGGCGCTTAGAATTAAAAGAGCGATATCAGCTTTGGGAAGGTATTCGAACGTCGTTGAAGAGTTATGCTCATTTGTCGAGTCGATCCCGGGCGTGTCTATAACTCGCGTATTCGGAGGTAAGGATGATAGATGAGAGCGCGCGACGACGCGTTTAACGTCTTTGATGTTTTCGGGATTCTTCTCTTCCGTAATATAGTCCGAGATCTCTTCTAAACTCGCCTCTATTTTACGTCCGTCGTTAAGAAGGATCTCAGCGTTTTCCTGTCCATGCTCAACGATGGTCACTGCCGACGTGAGAGGAAGAACGCCGGCCGGTAGAATTTCTTTCTCAACGAGTGCGTTGATAAAAGAAGATTTACCGCGTTTAAATTGCCCGATGACGATGATGTCGAGTGTTCGAGAAGAGACTTTTTCCTCGATCGCGAGCAGGCGCCGTCGACCGGTATCAGAGATCCAATCGGCACTCTTTAGTTTTTCAAGCTCTAGTGTCATGTCGTTTACTGCCAATCCGTTTATTCTGCAGAAGTAACGCGAACATTTTAGCCGCACTAAAGATGACAAAACCGACAGCGGTACCCAAGGCGGCTCCTCCCAAAACATCGAGAGGATAGTGATCCAAAAGATAAAGACGTGAAACCGCGACCAACACGATGATCGGAAGGCCCCAGCGAAGATGTTTAGGATTGTAGAGAGCCAAGACCGTCACTAACGCGCAGATGTTTGTCATGTGCGAGCTCACGAATCCCCAACAGTGAGAACCCTGGCAGATCTGATTCACGAAGTGAGGTCGCGGTCGCATGATGAATTGCTTCACAAGTCGTCTCGAAGCTAAGTCACCGAATCCGACCGCGATCAGCGCGAGTGTGGTCGTTACGATTCCCTGCGATCGCTTGCGCCAGCAGAACGCAAGAAACATGACGACGATAACGACTCGCATTGCTGGATTCGGATACGAGATAAGATGCATCACTTCAAATAAAGCGCCATCGCGAGGAAAGCTCGCGAACCAATCCGAGACCTGTTGTTCCCAGGGATAAATGACCATTTAAGTCACCGACTTTTGAATTTGATTTTGCATTTAGACGTACCCCTACCTTTAAGTTGGTAGGAGTCATCAGCGTCTCCGAGCTAATTTCGGAAAGGCGGTTATGGCAGACACCATTGCCACGAGCGAACATGAGTATCCCACCATGATCGGTGAGCACAAGTCCAATTACATCCCTGCAATTTAAGATTGGCGTTGGTTCACGAAGGCCTTGAATGCCTCGTGAATCGGGTCAAGATCACCCGACGGCAAGACCCAATAAAACATCCGTTCGATCCTAAAATGCGATTCTAGGATCGGCGAGAGGAGGCTGAGCGCAAATTCTTTTCGTAAAGAGCATCGCGGAAGGATCGCAAGTCCAGCCCCGCGAGCGGCCAGAGATTTGATCGCCTCGGTTGAGCCGATTTCGAAATCCGGGTGCAACTCGTCTCTTCGAAAGCCCTTTTCAAGAAGAGCTTTCTGAATAATGGCACGTGTTCCTGATCCGCTCTCGCGCCAAATGATTGAGTGGGCCTTAAGATCGGAGATCTTCTTAATTTTCGAAGCCTGCTCGCGCGATCCAACCAAGATCAACTCATCCTTCAGAAACGGTTCGAGTCTTAAACCGTGTGCACGAGCAAGGCCCTCGACAATTCCGAGTCGGGCTTTGCCCTCGCGCACTCGATCCAAGATTTCATCCGTGTTAGCTGACCAGAGTTGTGTTTTGAGCTCGGGATACTGTTCGCGAAAGTCTTTAAATGCGTCACCGAATAAATACGAAGCGTAAGTCGTACTACTAGCAATCCTTAATGTGCCGGAGAGTGGTCGCCTCGACGTCTTCGAAACCGCGCGTTCAATATCGGCGAGAATCTTCATAACGTCGTCACGAAATGACAAGCCGGTGCTCGTCAGTTCGACGCCCCTGATGGAGCGCGTAAAGAGGTCCGCGCCAACTTCGGCTTCGAGCTTGCGGATTTTTGCCGTGATTGCCGGCTGCGACAGATGAAGGCGAATGGCTGCGGCAGCAATCTTTTTCGTCTCGCAGACGACGATAAAAGTTTTTAGAAGATTGAGATCGATCTGGCTCAAATCACGTGACATCGACTCATCGTAACATCAGTTTTTCTGATATTAAATCCAAATTTGTGGCTGTTACGATTGATGAATGAGGGAGATGCTTGATTCATGAAGAATACGCTCGCCAAGATCATCGTACCCGTCGTTGCCATCCTCGCGCTGATGCCGTTCGTATCCAGCGCTGAAGCTCTCATCGCTGGCTTGTTGATCGCGCTGTTTATCGGGAATCCCTATCCGACCAAGAACCGGATCCATCTTCTGCTCGGTATTTCCGTCGCTGGCATGGGCGCAGGAATGAACTTAGAAACAGTTGCGCGAGTTGGCCTTCAAGGGATCGGCTACACCGTGGTCAGCATCGCAGGCGTTATCGCTCTAGGGATGCTGCTGAAACGCCTGTTCAAAGTCGAAGATGAAATCGCTCTCTTGATCACGATCGGAACCGCGATCTGCGGCGGAAGTGCCATCGCCGCAGTCACCCCGGTCCTGCGAGCAAAATCGCATTCGGTGAGTGTGGCCCTCGGAACGGTATTCATCTTGAATGCCGTTGCGCTCGTCATCTTCCCGCCGATTGGTCACTTCTTTCACATGACGGAACGTGCGTTCGGTCTATGGAGTGCGCTTGCGATTCACGACACGAGCTCGGTCGTTGGGGCCACCGTCACCTACGGCAAAATCGCGACTGAAGTCGGCACAACGGTGAAACTCGCGCGAGCTCTCTGGATTGTTCCGGTCACACTCGCGATCGGGTACCTCAAAAAGGATTCGAACGAAGGCGAGGACGTAAAATCGAAGAAGCCGTGGTTCATTCTTTGGTTCTTAATTGCTGCAGCGCTTGTCACTTGGATCCCCGCCCTTCAGCCTGCCGGTCACGTTGTCGATACCATCGCGAAACGTCTTCTCGTTCTGACTTTGTTTTTAATCGGCCTCGGCCTCTCGCGCGAGACGTTGAGAAGCGTTGGCTTCAGACCACTCATCTTGGGGATCGCTCTCTGGATCATCACGGCGACAACAACACTCACGCTCATTCAAAATGGATTTATCGGTTAACGATAGGAGATCGCTATGTTTAGTTCGCTCATTTTCCCAGCCGTCCTTCTTCTGGCTGCATTTGTCGGGATTTACTTCCTTCTTCGCGCTTACCGACCCGAGTCGTTCGGCATCACAGGTCGCAAATCTGACGAAGTTGAAAATCAACTTCGAGACGGAACGCGCCCATCACGCGATTTCGTTGATCGACTCCAAGAGTTGCCCGAAGATAAAGAGATCTGATTGAAACGGAGTTTTAGAATGGGTAAAACCGAAGAACGCATGCCAATCACCCGGCGTACATTATTGACCGGAGCGGCAGCTCTGTATACCTCATGCGTGCTCGCTCCGCTGAGGAGTTTGGCAGCTGCTGTCGAGAAGCAGCCTTTCGCGAACGGACTTCGCGACCTTGTGGTCTACCCGGGCAAAAAAGCTCTCATGAGAATCTCCACGAGACCCGTACATCTAGAAACTCCGTTCAGAGTTTTCAATGATGGCGTCATCACGCCGAATGACGAGTTCTTCGTTCGTTACCACCTAGCTGATATTCCGCTCGAAGTTGATCTTGCGACCTATCGCCTGCGCATTAAGGGCCATGTCGATAAAGAGTTGAATCTCTCGTTGGCCGATCTAAAGAAACTCGCGAAACCGGTCGATCTTGTTGCCGTCAATCAGTGTTCAGGAAACAGCCGGGGCTTTTCAAAGCCACGCGTTTTCGGAGCTCAGCTTGGCAATGGTTCAATGGG
>CAJYIL010000108.1 GCA_913774795.1 Pseudobdellovibrionaceae bacterium | reverse complement strand
ACACAGGCGGAAACGTCGGAATCGGCACGACGTCGCCCGCATATCAATTCGAACTTGCTTCGAACGGAAGCGCTTCACCTCTCACGGTTTCTCGATCAGCTAACACCCAAGAAGCCGGAGTTCTTTTAAAACCCGCGGGCAGCTACTCGAGCTCGAATCCTGGCTGGTCGTTTGGCCTCAACAATAACGAGACCGGATTCAGCATACGCACTTGGGATGGATCGACGGTCACAAGCCGAATTTTCGTGAGCACGGCCGGCAACGTCGGAATCGGCACGACGTCGCCGACCGCCCTACTCGAAGTCGCGGGTAACGCGAAGATAAAGAAGATTATTGGGAACGGCGTATTGGCGTCGGCAACGGCAAACGGCGCAGCAGGTACGGGTGCTTCCATTTCATTCGCGGCGAACTCCAACGATGTTGACGGGACGATCAACCTGACGACGGGTACTGGCCCAACCGCTTCGGCGCAGCTCTTCACCGCGACCTTCTCTAGCTCGTACACGACACCTCCCAACTGCGTATTTTCGGCATCATCAGCTTCAGCAGCAGCAAAAATGACGAGCGTCTACATGCTCACGAACCTCGCTTCATTCGGTCTTTGGACGAACGGAACAGCGCTCGATCCTTCAACCAGCTACAGCTGGAGCTACCACTGCGCAAACTAATCCATTCCAATCCGATATAGCACCCATTCCAAACATCTGCTTTTCGACTGAACCAAGAGCGACTACTTTGCGACCTCATCGGAACCCACCGATGACGATCAAAGGAGATCGACCTCATGAAAGCCCTTCTTGCTCTTGCAGCTCTCGCCCTCTCGACACAAGCTCTCGCCGCACAAGTAAAGCCGACAAAAGACACCGTGTCCCCATCGACGGTTGAGCACGTGTTCATCATCCAAAAAGAAACAGCTGAACAGCCGGCGATCCGTTTGATCCAAGTCGATAATGGTGGGTCGAGCGACATCAGCGCGCTCATGTCGCCGTCGCGCTTGTACATGACCATTCACCAAGACGGCGAAATGTTCGATATCGATGCCAACTACCCAATCGCTCGCGCCGCTCAAGACGTGCGCGTTCTTAAGTTCGAGAACGGTGTTGCTACAATCAATTTCGCTTCAAAGACAGAGAGCCTGAAAGAAGTGAAGCACATGATGAAAGTCGACTTAAAGGCGGCACTAAAAGAGATCAAGACGGCCGTTTCAGACTTCGATGAGACCTTCACACCAAAATCGTCAATCATCGTCGAAGAAGCTAAGCGCTAAGCGCGTAGCAAGCTCAAAAACGTTCTCGCGCTGAGCGAGAGCGTTTGGCTCTTGCGAGTCGCGAGAAGTAGATCGTACTTGAGCGGTCGCGCAAGCTCGACTTCGTAAAGTTCGCCAGACTTAATTTCTCGCTCGACCATGAAGCGCGCGAGAAAGGCCACTCCACCTCCCGCCAAACACAATCTCTTCTGCGTCTCTTGCGACGACGCCTCGAACGCCACATTAGGCTGTTCACCGAGAAGCTTGATCAGTTCTTCGGATGGATGATGTTGGTAATGGAGTCCGACGGATCCAATGAAGCCCAGTTTGTTCAAAGCATTTCGAAGCTGAGCAGGTTTGTCGGCGGCTAGAACTTCTTTTTTTAAGCGAGGGTGGCAGACGACCGCCATGGCAACTGTTTGCAAAACCTCGTACGCAAGACCCGGCGCCGGGACACGCGTGAAGAACAATCCGAACTCGATTGCGTTTGAAGAGATACCCGCGATGATTTCGTGAGGAGTTCCGCTCATCACGCTCGGGATCACTAACGGATGATCAGCCCTCATCTTCTGAAGCACTGAAACTAGCAAGTAGTTCGTCACGTGATCGCTTGCGCCGAACGGCATGAGCCCTGAGCAAGTTTGTTTCGTACCCCGACATGTATTCTCAATTTCAGTGAGCTGTTGAAAGACGGATTCACTCCGCGCGTAAACCTCTGAGCCAATCTCGGTCAGCGCGACACCTTTCTTTGATCGCTCGAAGAGTCGCACACCCTCGCGGTCCTCGAGAAGCGCGACCGCTTTTGAGAGCGCCGATTGAGAAATCCGAAGCCGGCGCGCAGCTTCGCTGAATGAGCCTGACTTAGCGACTTCATAGAAATAGCGGAGATGATTTAATTCCATACTCTAAAGGCTAGCAGCCTCGCCCATGAACGCCAGGCAAAACCGCTACTTGCGCCATGCATTCCTAAATAGAATAACGACAATGATAAACATATGCTTTTGGCATATGACGAAAGGCCGTATTTTCGGCGCCAACAAAGGAAACCGAAAATGAAATCTCTCCTCGCGACCGCAACTCTCACACTTCTGGCAAGCCCAACTGCTCACGCGTACTTCGTTGCGACTCCTAACGCCAACCTTGATCCCGCAAAACCAACTCACGTCCTCGTCTCGGGACGCGGTCAGAACTTGGGACGCCAGGCTCAACTCTCAGCACTCGGAGTGGCGGCGAGAATTCAAGACAATGGCGAACAGGTTGTCCTGATCTCGGTCTTTGAAGACGAAACAAATCGCCAATCGTTAGAAGCCAAAGGCTACCGCTTTTTAAAAGTGAACGACAAAGTGGCCTTCAACACTTCAAGCACGATGCCGGAGCTTTTGAAGTTCGCACAGATGAGCTCTCTGCAGTTCTTCGGGCACAACTCACCTTCACTCGGAACGCAGACCGATGGCCCCGGTGAGCGTTTCGATTTCCGCGACGGTCAGGTCAAAAAGTTGAAAGGTCATTTCACGGCCGATGGCTACGTGTTCATCCATGGTTGCAACGGCGGATGGCTGACGGCGCCCGCTCTCTCAAGAGATCTCGGCGTTCCCGCAGCTGGTGCGTTCACCGGGACACACTTCGAACGTCTGCACCAAGATCAAAATTTCTACGTCGCCGACAAAACGCGTGTTCCGAATTTGAATTGGGCCACGGCAAACTCACAGTCATTCGAGGGCATAAGAGATTGCTCAAAAGGTGGCTGCATTCGTATGCGCCCCGGAAACGGCGCTTACAACGCGCACTGGGGAAACTTCACGCAAGGCACTCTCGGATTTTACAAGTTCTTCTGCGCAACGCAAACTCAAGCGCAATGCGATCGCGTGATGGCGATGAGTCTTCGGAACTTCTTGACGACCACGAGAGCCCATACACGAAACGAGTTCATCGAGAGCGCGAAAGACTTTGTTTGTCCTCCGAGCAAAGATCGCAAGCTTTCGAAGAACTGCTTTGAGGCGATGGAGCAAGCCCTGACAAAGGGAACACGCGCTTACTCATCGTTGAGTAACTCCATTCAGTGCTCCTTTAAATCTTGCGAAGTGAAGTTCACGTGCACAAACGAAAGCTGTTCGATGACAAATTCATCACCCAAACAAACAACCACGCAAGCCGATGAATTTCTCGCTTACGTACGTGGATTTGATCAA
This sequence comes from Pseudobdellovibrionaceae bacterium, assembly GCA_913774795.1. Lineage (GTDB taxonomy): Bacteria > Bdellovibrionota > Bdellovibrionia > Bdellovibrionales > JAMPXM01 > CAJYOV01. Next base: position 1,441 of record CAJYIL010000108.1, on the reverse strand, counting down.
CTCAACCAAAACCGGTGACCTGTTTATAATCGATTTCAGGTGACCATCTCGGGCGCGTGGGTCTTTCGAAAGTTCACGAAAAGCATCCGGGCTGTCTAACGATTTGACACCTGTTAGGCCTAAACCGGCGAAACCGCTCAGAATTCGCATTCTAAGCATGTGGAATTGCTCCCCATTCCGGTGGCACCCTGGTTGCTCTTAATCAGGGTGTGAATCAAACGAAGAGAACCCTTACGACGAGAATCCTTTGCCACCCGTGGTCGGGCGGCATTTTGGTTTTCATTTTAACGACCTCCGTCTTTTTGGCGGCGGCGTTGGAGTTCTATTCTTATACTGACTTCCAGAAACACGCGGTCACCTCAAACGAGGCCGTTACCAGCGAAACGATCGAAACTCTCACTCAGCCGTCTCCAAAGAAAAATCTCGAAGCACCACCGCTCGCGCAACTCGACGGCTTACAGGTGAATCCGTTCTTGCTCGGAGTGGTCGGCAAAGAAAATTCACCGCAAACTCCAGCTCCGGCTGACGTTCCGGTTTTCGACCGTGAAAGTGTTCTCGCTGACTTCGAACAACGAATCGATCCCCAGTTTGCAATTTCTCCGACGCTCAAAGAGCGCGTCGGTTTTTGGTTCGACGTCTACACCAAATACGATCAAAATCGCCGCATCATTCACAGCCAGCGTTTCCCGTGGATCATTTATAAAGTGGTCGACGTCACCGATATCATCAATGCGAGCACGCCACGCGTGCGTTGGTTGAGAAACGTCAAAGCCGACAACTTCGTTAAAGCAGAGAGAGCGAGAATTACCGCGGCTCTCCAGAGAATTGCGAACGGAAAGCAAAAGCCCGAAGACCAAGAACTCGCAGACACTCTCAAGCAGTGGAACTTGAAATCGATCAAGAAAGCCGCCCGCGAGGCTCTCAGTGACGTTCGTGTTCAAACCGGTCAGCGCAACTTCTTCGCAGATGGTTTGAAGGTGAGTCCTCGCTATTTGGCAGCGATGGAAAAAATATTTAGAGCGAAGAAGCTCCCGATTGAATTGACGCGTCTCCCATTCGTCGAATCGAGCTTCAATGAAACCGCGACTTCGAAAGTCGGCGCTGGTGGCATTTGGCAATTTATGGGGAATACGGGTCGCAAGTTCTTGATCGTCGACGATCACATTGATGAACGTCGCTCTCCGTTCAAAGCATCTGAAGCGGCGGCGATGCTGCTCAGAGAAAACCACATGATCCTCGGCCGTTCATGGCCTCTGGCTCTGACGGCTTGGAATCACGGTCCTGGTGGCGTGAGAAAAGCATGTGCAGCCGCCAAATCAAAAGACCTCGGAACGGTCATCTCGCGTTACCGCTCGAAGTCTTTCGACTTTGCGAGCTCTAACTTCTACTCAGAATTCTTGGGCGCTCTCTATGCAGAACGCTACAACGATATGATTTTCGG
>CAJYIL010000107.1 GCA_913774795.1 Pseudobdellovibrionaceae bacterium | reverse complement strand
TGATCGCTGCCGTGCCATTCATCTTCAGCTGCGATGCGGGAGGGAGCCATCCGATGTTCATCGCGAGTGCATTCGCTGGGTTGACACCGCCAACAGCGCCCGTTGAACGAAGAGACACCCCGCCCTTGGCGTCGGTGACCTCAATCGTATATTGACCGGGGAGAACGTTGACGAACGAAGCCGCTTGAGCGCTCGTGCGTTTGGCCACGAGCAAGCGACCGAACGAATACGGATAAGGCTTTCCCTGGCCGCCGAGGTCGTATTGAATGAACGAGCCGTTGGCCTGGAAGTTAAACATCTCCGTCAACATCATGAACGTACCCATGTTGTACGCCTTGCAGAGACGTTCGCCCTTGGTCGTGAGCTTTGGAATCGCCGCACGCTCGCACACCTTGTAGTCGAGACCGACGTAACCATCGCGTGTGCCGAACGATTTAATGTAGAGATCGCCGAACGAGTACTCGGCGAGACGGAAAACGGATTCTCCGAGAACGTAAGTCGAAAAATACATTTTCACTTGTTCGGTGAGCGAGTTGAGATCTCTAAAGATCTTGACGGACCCGCCAGGGGGAACTGCCACTTGTTGAAGATCGATGATCGATGTCTCGCCGGCTTTGACTTGCAGGTAGCCCGGGTAGACTGAGTTTTCAAATCCCAAGATGTAAAAGCCAGGAGCGACGACGATCGGTTGGTCTTGTCCCGGAGTCGAAAGCGGCAGATAGGTCGGATTTTTGGTGTCGCACGCATTGCGATTCGCCGAGAACTGGCCGCCACCGATTAGACGCACGTCGCACTTAATCAGCTTACCGCGGTTAAAACGCTGGGCGGGCGAAGGAGTTCCGCGTAGCAGAATTGTTCCGCCGACAGCGACGTCGTTACGGATCGAGATGCGCTTGTGCTCAACCGTGCGCGACCAAGATGCGACTTCTTCGTCCATGAGTTCGCGAGCGCCTGGCGAATGAAGCATTTCTTCGACTTGTAGGCCCTTCGGAGCCGCGTGCGCGACTGAAACCGTAAGCGAGAGAGCTGCGAGAGTGAGATTTAAAAGTTTCATTTTCATATCCTCTTACAGGGCGTCCGATTGCGGAGTGAGCGCGCGAACGATGCGTTCATCCAAGTTATAGGCGTCACGTGCGAATCTCAGACGGCCGTTTTCGTCGAACGAGACGGTGCCGTACATGATGTAGAACGGGATCGCGTCTTTGCCGAGCTTAATGACCTTGTGTGTGTAGGCGTTCGGCAAGCTCAAGATTTGGTCGAGCGCTTGCGGAGTGCCTTCGTTGTTCGAGCGAAGGAGATACTGCAAGAGATCGAGAGGGCGCTGAAGACGGATACAACCTGAGCTCAAGTAACGTTCGTCGTACTGATCAAAGAACTCGCGGTGGTTCGTATCGTGGAGATAGATCGCCGCCGAATTCGTCGTCTGGAACTTCACGACGCCGAGAGAGTTACGAAGACCTGGCTCTTCACGGAATTGGAGCGCCGGAATCGTGTTTTTATATTGGTTCCAGTCGATCAACTCAGGCTCGACGTCGGCACCTGCCGCAAAAATTCGCGAGCCTCCGCCAACCGTTCTCACGGCTTTCCCGAGACCGAAGATTTTCACTCGCTCTTCTTCGAGGTGATTCGAATCGGCACGCTGTTTCGGCATGATGTCGGCCAAGATCAGCGACGAAGGTGGATTCCAGTACGGGTTCAAGTCGACGCTAACGACTTGGTCGATCAAGATATTCGTCGGGCGAAGTTCTTTTCCATTTACCGTCTTCATCGCCATGACGATTTGACCATTCTCGACGACTTGCATCTCCTGGCGAGCGATGTTGACCATGATGTAGCGGCTGCCCAGATTGCGCGGGAGCCAACGGAATTTCTCGAGAGTCGCGCGAGTTTGATCGATGCGTTTTTCGACCGGCGTATTCAGGATCGAGAAGCCTTGCTTGCCAATGATGCCGTCCGATTTCAGCTTGTGATCCCACTGAAATTGTTTAACCGCCTCGGAGAGCGTTTGGTCGTAGACCTGAGACGGGTCGACGGTCGACGAATAAGGCAAGAGATTGAGTTCCATCATGCGCGCTCGCACGAGAGGCACGTCAGGCGACGAGACGCCAACTTTCAAAAGCTTGACCCCGGCAATTTTCGG
>CAJYIL010000106.1 GCA_913774795.1 Pseudobdellovibrionaceae bacterium | reverse complement strand
CTTTTTGAATGAGCGCCTCGCCTTCGCGGAACATCGCATTTTTCTCTTCTGGAGAAAGTCGGTTTTTCTTTCGCTTATTCGTAATTTCGTAGAGGCCTTGTTCCGCGCCCTCCATCATAAATCCGGTATCGCGCGAGAACGGTCTCGAAACATAGTAGAGCGCCGCCGCGACGTTTCGCGCACTCAACTCGGTGAGTCCGTTTTCGATCGCAAGCGAGTAAAGAAGAAGCTGCACTTTGTTGTTCTTCACCCACGAGCCAAACTGGGTGAGACCGTTCCCCGAAGACTTGTAGTCGAAGATCGCTAGGTTGCCTTTCGAGTCGGCATCGATTCGATCGATACGCCCCGAGAACTCCAGAGCCCCTTCGCCGGCTGCGGCCTGTAAGGCACCCGTGGCTGGCTGCAAGTAGCCTTTCACGCTGAATTCCCTTGCGACAGTTTTCACTTCGGGGAATTTCGCGCGGTACTCTTTTTCGAAGGCGAGGAACCGACGAGCGAGATCCATGTGACGCGCTCGGAGCGGAGACCACAAACGTTCATCGGCCAGTTCGATGTTTGCTTCGCGCCGAGCCTTCTCAACCAGCTCACGGAGTTCGTCGTCGCTGTGATCATAACGAAGGGGCTCAGCCGTCAACTCTTCGAAGACCGCATGCATGAGCGAACCGCGTCTCAGTGGATCGACTTCGAGATCGAGTTCGGAGTCATCGGCGAGCTTAAACATATGCTTGGCCGCGAAGATGAACGGACACTCAAGATACGTTTCGATTTTCGAAGGCGAGAGGCTCTCGACAAAGCCTTGCGCGAAAGCATCGATTTCTTTTTCGAGAAAGTCCTCGTGGATCGACTTTTCGAGAACCGCGATATCGCCCAGGTGGCGCTCTTGCGCGATGGCGAAGAGACCACCTTTTTGAACTTCATCCCAGCGAGTCGGTGATGGGAGCGTGATCGCTTCACCCTGGCCAGCTTCGCGCGAGCCTTTCACCCAAAGCCACGAAGGAGCTTGAGCTGCGCCGTCAAAGTCAGTCTCCGGAACACAAAGTACGAGCTCGCGATCTCCAGCCTCGATCAACCAACGTGTTTCGAACTCAAGTTGCGCCTGGTCTTCAGACGCCAGATGAAAGCCGTACTCCTGACCTAAGCTCCAGAGATCCGAGAAAAGAATCGAAGTCGAAAGTTGTTTCTTGAGCGCGGATTCCGTCAGGCCAAGCAGAATCATTTTTTTGGCCGGAGAATTCTCTGCGCTCGAAAGCCGGATACACGCGATCCCGGATGGATCACCGACGGCGATTTTCACTTCGATGCGGGTGAGCACCTGTTCAAGGTAGGTCATCCAGCGCCGAACCGGGAGGGAGAGTGATTCTGGGCACTCCGAGATCACGCGTTTGAGGCCGTTTTCGACCCGGTCAATGTCGATAGTCTCGGGAAGATGCTTGAGCGACCAGATCAAAAACTCATCTCTCGAAGCGACACTGGTCGGTTCGAGTTCAACGGAGAACGCCTTTTCGACACGGCCATCTCCGCGCTTTAAGTCTTCGCGTCCGTAGATCGCGGTGAAGAGCACGCGAAATTTATTAAAGCCGATGAGCTTTCGTTGCGTCGATGTTCCTGAATAAAGGGCCAGCTCGAGATCGGTCTCACTGAATCCGCCCGTTTTTAGGCGAATATTCGCGAGCCACTGCGCGATGTCGGGAAAGCTGTGAAGTCGACGAACACGATCTTTTTGAACAGGCACGCCCTCGACGTCGAGATAGTTTTGCAGTGCGAACCAGTAGGGCTCGATATCGGCCGCGACGATCGCAATCTCGGTCGGCGGCACACCCGCATCAAGCCACTTTCGCACAGTCGCCGTTGCATCTTTCACTTCGGCGATCATCGTCGTGTACTTGCGGAAGGCGAGAGAGCCAGCCGACTTCGATTCGGCACTGACTGAGCCGGCGACCGTGATTCCAACTTTGGCTTCGAGGACGTCATAAGCTTGAAGAGTTCTTGCGTACTCCGATCGCCACGAAGGATCCGGTTTCAAAACCGTGATGTCGAGATGATCTCCGAGAACGAGCAGAAGATCGGCTTCAACTTGCGAGAGCTCCGCTCCGAGATCGATCACGAGAGGACGCATCCAGACGCTCGTCAATGTCGGCTCGTTCACGAGCACACCGGTGACCCACGGAGCCGCAATAAAACCAGCTTCGAGCATCAGTTGCCAAACATGCGCTGACAGCGTGAACCAACGTCCCCACCGCGCTTCACTCGCTTCGTTGCGAGAGAACCATTCCGTCATGATCTCTTCACCCGAAGGGTGCGAGAGGACAGGCATCAACTGGGTCATGTAATCAAACAGCGCCTGTGGCACACCCGGTGCGCGCGCCCACTCGAATTCCGAGGTCGACAAGCGCTCCGCGATGAATGTCAGAACAAATTCTCGCGAAACGATCTGCAAATCGGCGCGAGTTCGCGTAAGCAATGTCTTCCAGAGTTCAGAGGCACGGAGAATCGCGGCGCCCGGAATGAATCCGGTCTCACCCAGCAATCGTCGATTGAGATCGAGTTTCGACTTTAAATCCGAGACAAGCCACGTCGTCGTTTGCGGATCAAACGACTCCAGCAGTTTCATGGCTTCAAGTGGGGTGCGAATCGGCTGGATGCGGAGCATGCCGCACTATACGCCAAAGCGCGAAGTTTAGCGACGCTGTTTCAGACGTGGACGCGACACGTTCTCTCCATCTGAACCACTCGAAGAACTTCCGAAGCCTAAACGGCCTGGATCGAACCCGAGTTGGAAGGAGAAATTCGCCATATAACGACGGTCTTCTTGTTGACCCGGATATGCACCGAGTTCGACGCCGTATGTAGCGGCCTCGACGTGAATGAGCCACATGTTGAAACCCGCGCCGGCGGTCCAATAACCTTGGTTCAATCCGCCCCGCACTGTGAGAAACGGCATCGCGACTTCAACGCCCATGTGCAGCTTTTTTCCGAGTTGCATGCTCGTGTCGTTTGCGAATCGGTAATCGATCGCGGGC
>CAJYIL010000105.1 GCA_913774795.1 Pseudobdellovibrionaceae bacterium | reverse complement strand
GGCGCAATCTAGCAGATCACGCGCACTTTCGCCAAGCTAACCACCTATGCGGCCAAGGTTTTTGAAGAAATGCGCACGGGCGCCTTCGAGGGCGCTTCAGACGGCGGACTTGAGGGGCGCAGCGCTGTCTCGCCTGTTACTCGTGACCACATGATCCCGTGGACGAGAACACCCATGGCCACAATCGCCGTGAGACTGGCAGCAGCCGTCACCAACAGCGAACGATCGAGCGAGCGGAGAGTCTTTCGGCGAGCCATCGGCGAGGCCTCCCATCTGTTCCAGGATAACCAGTTCAACCTGACCCGCACGTTAAGATGGTCTCACAGTGAAACAAATTCCTGCTGGAGCGCCGCGACGATGGTCCGGTTCACGACCCGAGGCATCCAGGTTCAAGGTCAAAAATCCGATAAAGTTCACATGAATTCGCCGAATTGGGCGACCGCTTTCGGACTCACCGAAACCGATCTCGCCGACCTCGAAAATCATCTCGCCGGCTCTGATCATCCACTTCGGTGGCTGCTCATGAACGGCCACATCGAAGGCTCTGCGTATATGCATTGGGCTCGCGATGAGTATGGTTTGCCATCGGTGAAGGAATCCTACTTCGATATTCCGGTCGACTTAGTTTTCTGGGAAGCCGTGAAACACGAGTTCAAATGGACGCCTCACTTTTTTCCGCTGACCGAGTGGGAAGGCGTGATGCTCATCGGCTGTTTGCAGCCGCCTGATTTTCATTTTCCGCTGCACACGCCTCACCGTTTTGTGATCGCTTCAGCGAACGCCCTCGAGCGTCGCTTCCGCGAGCTCGAGCCGGCTCTTTCGTCTACCGCCGCGCCGCTCGCGGCTCATGCCGCACCCGTGATCGAAGAGCAAATCCACGCAGACCAAGTCGAAGACATTCCTCCGTCGCACGCGCAGTCCGAGCCCGATCTCGACCGCAGCGTCGCCAACTGGACAGCCGACAGTTTGCCTGCGGCGCCGGATGTCGACATGCGCGATCCGGATGGCCTTGTGGTCCCAGTCGATTCAAACTCGAACATCGATCTTTTCGCGATTCCCGACGGAATGCAGGCGACCGACCTCGGCGCACCGATTCCGACAGCCCCCGATGGATTCGAGGGCTCGTCGCACGTCGACGACACGAGCGACTTCTCTGAGGCACCGACGACGATCGAAACGTCAGGCCCCGAGGCCCTCGAAGAAACCGAAGTTTCACATGCACCCCCCGCCTTCGCTCCAGCGGTCGCGGTCGCTCCTCCGCGGGCTCCGATCGTTCCACCGGGCCCTCCGGCCGCCGCCGTGAAAGCCGCAGCTGAAAAAGTCGTCATGCCACCGGCACCACCACCTCCGCCGACGCCGACGGAAAGCCTAGCGCAGCCGGCGTTTCGCTCGAATGTTTCGTCCGCCGAACCCGCGGTTCCGCTTGCGACCTGCACGTCGATCGACTCGCTCATGGCCGCAGCCGTTGCTCACACCTGTGTTCACTTCGAACACGCGATGGTTTTGAACTACGAGAACTCGGTTTTGAAGCCGTCGAAGTGGTCGGAGCTTTTGCTTTCGATTAAGGGTGACAACGCTGACGCGATTTCACTCGAAGCGCCAAGCATCTTCCGGATCGCCGCTCGCACGTCGCTCCCGTATCACGGGTATGTCGTAGCGAATCCGGTGAACACGGCATTTTTCAATTCTTTTAACCGCGGCATGCTTCCGAAGCATGTGACCATCATGCCAGTGATGATCGCGGGTCAACTGACGGCGATGTTGGTGGGTCTTTCGAACCAAGCGATCGATTACAAGGGCACACTCGTCGCGATGGAAAAACTTGCGAGCGATTTCTCGACGCAGCTCGAGCGCTTGCGCGAAAAAGAACGAGCCGCCGCTTAAGCCTCGGTTGAAATTTCGCGAACGCCGTCGCCGAGAACTTTGAAAGTGAAATGAGCCTGCGGCCAGTGGCGCGGAAGAGCATCACGCAGACCGAACTCGTCAAGTTTCTCCGCCCATTCGATCACCACCCACGCTTCACCATCGAAGAGATCCCAGAACCCGGTCGATTCGAGATCATCGGCGCTTTCGAGACGAAAAAGATCGAAGTGATGAACGTCGCCCCGTGCGGTCGCGTAAGAGTTGTGAATCGCAAAAGACGGAGAGACGGTGTCGCTTGAGCCGACCGCTTCCAGGAAGAACTTCGTAAACTGCGTCTTGCCGGCGCCCATCGCGCCGTCGAGCAAGAGGAGCAGTCGCGGCCCGCTCTCGGCGGCAACTTGATTGGCAAACTGACGGAGTTCATCGAGCGATCGAATAATCACGGATTCACTCTTGGCTGCGAGAGTTCGCGCGAGTGCGCTGCAAGATCGGAGAGACGCGAAGAGCGAAGTCTCTTGAGCAGCGCTGGCAGTTGAGTGGCGACATCGGTCGGCTGCAAACTCAAAATATCGTGACCACTCTTGAGCCAGTCGTCGGCGATGCGTCCATGGATATAGGCACCCAAGCACGCAGCTTCAAATGGCTCCACCTTTTGCGCGAGCAGGCCGCCAATAATGCCCGAGAGAACATCTCCCGAACCGGCTTTCGAGAGAGCGGCGTTTCCCGAGAGAATGACGCATGTTCGTCGGCCGTCGCTGATGACAGTTCGAAAGCCCTTGAAGAGCACGATCGCGCCCAGTTCACGCGCCGCAGTTTCGGCTGACGCAAAACGATCGGCTTCGAGATCTTTGGCTGATCCGCCCATCAACCGTGCAAGCTCGCCTGCGTGCGGAGTTAAAATCCACGTCGGCAGAAGGGGCAGTTCGCGGCCCGCCTTTTTCTCCTCGGCCAAGCAGGTGATGGCATCGGCGTCGACCACCACGGTTTCGTTTTTGCGCGCATGGAGTTCACGGAGAACTTTGAGCGTCAACTCGTCAGTGCCGAAGCCGGGGCCGACAACGGCGGCCGAGTTTTTGGTTTTCTCGAAGAGGTCGCTGTCGCTCATCAAAAGCGTCATGAATTCCGGGGCGGTCTTTGCGACTTCAATGCGTACGTCGGTGTCGGTGGACTGAGTGATCAGCGTCACGTAGCCTGAGCCCACTCGCATCGCGCCCATGCCCGAGAGAAGACCTGCGCCGATGAAGCCCGGACGTCCCGCGAAGACCGCCGTTTTCCCCGCTGAAGACTTATTCGAAGACGACTGTCTCTTAGGTAGAACACGTCGCGCGGCCTTTTCGCCGAAAGCGAACTGAGTCGAAGCCTTTTGGCGAACGACCTCGATCGGAAAACCAATCGGGAGAATTTTGAGCCGCCCGACGTGCCGCGGACCTTCGTTCACAAAGAATCCTCGCTTCGCGAGACCGAAGGTCAAGGTGAGTGTCGCGCGCACCGCCAGGCCGAACGTATCTCCGCGATCGGCGTTCAAACCACTCGGCAAATCGAGGCTAATCTTTGGAGCTAGAGACCGATTCATCTCTTCAATGAAGAGTTTCATTGTCCCGTGGACATTGCGCGACGATCCGAGGCCGAGAAGGGCGTCGACGATGACCGTCGCTGAAGAAATCTCACTGATCTCCTGGGGTGTTCGCCGACCGACACTGGTTGGCAATCGCTTGAGTTGCGTGCGAAACAGATCATGGTCACTCATCGTGTCGTAAAGATGAACGGCGACGTCGAGTCCCGCTGAGGCGAGATGTCTTGCGCAAACGAGTCCATCGGCACCGTTGCCACCGGGGCCGCAGACAATGGCGATTCGGCCGTTCAATCCCGCTTCTTTCATGTAGGCGCGCACTTCTCGCGCCGACAACGCGCCCGCCGACTCCATCAAGATTTCAGAGGGAATTGAATCTTGCGATTTTTGGTCGATAGCGATGGATTCTTGAACCGAAGCGATTCTCATCATGGCTTTGAGAATCGCTCTGCTTTCAGCGAAGAGCAACTCCGAGAATGTTAGATTTCTGAGACGCCGCCTAAGCGAGTTCTTTTTCGAGAAGCGACGCAATCTGCTCCGCGTACTTCGAAATCTCCGTGCGATCCGGCCCTTCCACGAGTACACGAATGAGTGGCTCCGTACCCGAGAAGCGAACGAAAAGACGACCTTTGCCAGCCAGCGATTTCTCGATTTCGTTTGTCAGCTCAGTGTAGCCTTTGATTTTTGAGAGTTCTTCTCTTCGGCGAACGCGTGTGTTGATCAAAACTTGTGGAACGTCGTCCATCTTCTCGTTCAACTCCGACAACGTCTGCCCCGTCGCTTTCATGACCGCAAGCACGTTGAGGGCCGCAACTGATCCATCTCCGGTTGTTGATTGATCCAAGAAAATAATATGACCTGATTGCTCGCCGCCGAGACAGTAATCGTTTCGACGCATCTCTTCGACGACGTACTTATCGCCCACATCCGTGCGCACGACTTTGATTCCGTTCTCGTTCATCAATTTATCGAGACCGAAATTCGACATCTGAGTCGCGACCACGGTGTTGGCGCGAAGGGTGCCGCGGCTCTTCAAGTGCAGGGCCGCGATCGCGAGAATGTGATCGCCATTTACGACCCGACCTTTATCGTCGACCATCACGACGCGGTCGGCGTCGCCGTCGAGCGAAATACCGACATCGGCGCGGTACTGGAGAACGGCTTCAGCCGTGCGTGCCGGATACAGGGCTCCGGCTTTGTCGTTGATGTTGAATCCATTAGGGGCGTTACCGAGGACGATCACCTCGGCACCGAGTTCCTGGAAAATCGCGGGCGCGACCTTATAGGACGCGCCGTTTGCGCAGTCGAGGACGATGCGCATGCCTTCGAGCGTAAACTCGAGCGGAAACGCGTTTTTCGCGTAAACGATGTAACGACCGTCGGCATCGTCGATTCGCTTTGAGCGACCGATGTCGTTAGAGCCGGCCAAGAATGGCGTCATGTCGGTGGCCACGAGCGCTTCGATCTCTCGCTCCATCGTGTCGGGAATCTTGTAACCATCGGCTCCGAAAATTTTAATGCCGTTGTCCATGTAAGCGTTGTGCGAGGCCGAAATGACGATGCCGGCATCGGCGCGCATGTTCCGCGTGACGAAACCAATTCCCGGAGTTGGAAGAGGCCCGAGAAGTTCAACGTGCACGCCCATCGAATTCAGACCACTGGTCAGGGCCAGCTCAACCATGTATCCCGAGAGACGAGTGTCTTTTCCGATGACGACTTTCGGGTGGGAGTTGCGACGCGCGGGATTTTTCATGAGGAGGTGACCCATCGCCTGCCCGACTTTCAAAACGATATCGGGAGTCATCGGGAATTGGTTCGCGGTGCCGCGAATGCCGTCGGTTCCAAAAAGCTTTTTGGCCATTTATTTTCCTTGGGCCGCACCATCGGTCGGCGCAGCGATGAGATGCACGGTGATCGACTCGGGCGTCACCGAAAGAACCTTCACACCAAACGGGACTTCGACATTTCGGGGAGTGATCGTTGCTTTGATGGGGCCCGGTTCAGCCTGTCGACCGAGATCGATCGTGATCGTACCAGGGTTGGTCTGGAATTTTTTGAGCGCCATCCGCGGGCCACTCACCTTCACCGTCACCCGGCGATCGCGATTGGTTTCGGCAATCGCGATGGTGCGCGGAAGAAGGAACTCGATATCCATCTCTTTTGATAAAACGAAATCGCGACGGCCCAAAATCGTGACCCACAGGATCAGCGTCACGAAAAGCGCGACCAACTTGTAAGAGCCATTTTCGAGGACCGCGTTCTTCCAGTCGGTCGCAGACGTCGTGCGTTTCACGTTGTCGCTCCCGCGGCACCGGGTGCTGGACGATATTTGAGACCGTACGATTCGTAGAGACCTCGGCGGAGCGAGGGGTGATCGACGTCGGTAATCAGCTGGCCACCTTCGACCATGCCGACCGCGTTGTTCTCCTCGGAGACAACGATGACCAAAGCGTCGGTCTCTTCGGTGAGTCCGATCGCGGCCCGATGTCTGGTGCCCAGGTTTTTATCGAGTGCCGGATTTTTTGAGAGCGGAAGAAAGCAGCCCGCCGCCCACAGGCGGCCTCCTCGAATGATCACGGCACCGTCGTGAAGAGGCCCCGATGGGTGAAAGATCGAATTCAGTAAATCCGCGTTCACCGTTGAATCGACTTCGGTGCCGAGCTCGATGAAGTACTCAAGGTTGATCTCTTTTTCAATTACGATCAGAGCGCCCACACCTTTTTGCGCAAGTTGAATGGCGCCTTTTGCGATCTCTTCAACGATATGAGTTTCTTGAATGTGAGAGGCTCCCGTGAAAAACGGGTTCGAGCCAATGTGCGCGAGCGCCCTTCGAATTTCACCTTGGAAAAGGATGACGACAATCAAAAAGAGATTGTTGAAGAACTTCTCGAGGATCCAGTTGAACGTGAAAAGCTCAAACCAGATCGACATCAAATAAGCGATTGCGAGAATTCCGAGACCCGACAACATCTGTACGGTACCTGTGTGCCGGATCAAAATCAGGACACGGTAAACGACGATCCAGACCAAGACCATATCGACGAAGTCGAGCGGCCGAAGCTGATTCGAAATGAACTGCAAGTTCTCGAAAATGCTATGCAACATTCAAAAAAGATTAGAGCACACGCGAAGTGGTGTCGGCACGGAAAATTGCGAGCGGCATGGCGATTGAACGACCCGTCTCGAGTGCGAGGCTGCGGTGTCGTTTTGTCCCGAGAGCCGAGCGCCGACGCGAACAAATAGAAAAACAAATTCTCCCCATAAGGAGTTCACTCACTCTATGAACCACTCACTGAAAGCCGGCTTTCTTCTGCTTGCGGTTGCAGCACTTGCCGGATGCGATATCGAAGGCGGGCTGCACGTCAATCAATCGGCGACGCTGATCGATAAAAAGGGCCGCCAAGTTCCGATTCAAGCCGGCGCAACGTATCGCACCGAGCTCGGCAAAGACGGCGACAAAGTGAAGTTCAATATCGAGATCAACGGGAAAGAGCGTGAAATACGCCTGTCACCGGCTCCGGGAACTAAGCTTCCGAAGTACTCGGGCGAACTCACGATTCCAGCGGCACGTTCAGGTCAACCCGTCGACTTCCACGGCGTGATTGATACGCAAGACTACGATGGTCGCCCACAGCGCGGAACACAGTCGTGCACGACGACGGCGCAAATTCGCGTTTGTAACCAAGTGCCGGTTCCGGTTCCGACAGGCGCGCCGGCCCGCACCGAAGAGCGCTGTTCATTTGAGAATCGAACCGTCTCCGGTAACCAAGAGATCGAGTTCTACGACCGCCAAACAGTCACGTCCGCGGACGTTCAGCTTCTCGCACCAAACTCATCGACAGTCATTGCGACGTTCACGGGATCGAAATCGTCGTCCCAACGGATCACGACATGGCAAGGTCGCTGCGAAACACCCTATGACGGTGGTGGCGGCGGATGGGGGCCTCGTCCTCCGCGCGGACCAGGTCGTCGTTAAAACAAAGGCGCCCGACTCAACGAGCCGGGCGCTTTTTTTAATCTCTAGATAACTCTGAGTTCTGGTGGCTCGCTAGAAACTCACGTCGCCGGAGCCGGAGTGCCGCCGATCCCACCGCTCGAGCCTGACGACTCTTCGGCTTTCTTTGCGAAGTCTTCTTCAGCTGCGCGGCCTTGCGCTTGCTCTTTCGCCATCTCACGCTCGCGACCTTGGCGGTCACGACGAAGATCGTCGAGAGACGCCCCTTTCACGAGAAGATCGACTTCCGCGCCGTCGATCGTTTCATGTTCCATCAGAGCAGCCGTCATGCGCTCAAGAAGCTCGCGATTGTCGTCGAGAATCTTCTTTGCGCGGTCGTAACCGCGATTCACGATCGAAGACACCTCGGCATCGATCTCTTGAGCTTTCGCTTCAGAGTAGTTGTTGCCGGTTGACTGCTGCATTCCCAAGAATGGCTGGCCTTCACGTTTTTCCCAAGCGAGAGGCCCGAGTTTCTCGCTCATGCCCCATTCGCAAACCATGCGGCGTGCGATGTCGGTGGCGCGTTCGATATCGTTACCGGCGCCCGTCGTGAATTCTTTGTAGATGATCTCTTCGGCCGCGCGACCGCCGAAGGCGAACGCGATCATATTCTCCGCTTTTGTCTTCGAAAGATTTAACGCTTCTTTCTCAGGGAGAGTCCACGTGAGGCCCAACGCCATACCGCGAGGAATGATAGTGACCTTGTGGATCGGATCCACTCCGCCCTCAAGTTTCACCGCCACAATCGTGTGACCTGCTTCGTGATAGGCCGTGATGCGCTTATCTTCTTCGCTGATGACCATCGAGCGACGCTCGGCACCCATCATGACTTTATCTTTGGCGTGTTCGAAATCGTGCTGCGTGATCTTCGCCTTGTTCGTGCGAGCGGCGTTCAGCGCCGCTTCGTTCACGAGGTTTTCGAGATCGGCACCCGCAAACCCTGGTGTTCCGCGAGCAACTTTGTCGAGATTCACGTCAGACGCGAGAGGCGTTTTCTTGACGTGAACGTTTAAGATCTTCAAGCGACCGCCGAGGTCTGGCTTGTTGACGACAACGCGTCGATCGAAACGTCCCGGACGCAAAAGCGCCGGATCAAGAACGTCAGGGCGGTTTGTCGCCGCAATCAAAATGACGCCGTCATTCGACTCAAAGCCGTCCATCTCCACGAGGAGTTGGTTGAGCGTTTGTTCACGTTCATCGTGACCGCCGCCCATACCGGCACCCCGGTGTCTACCGACCGCATCGATCTCATCGATGAAGATCAAGCAAGGAGCATTGCGCTTGCCTTGTTCGAACAAGTCGCGAACGCGTGAAGCACCGACACCGACGAACATCTCGACGAAGTCCGAACCCGAGATCG
>CAJYIL010000104.1 GCA_913774795.1 Pseudobdellovibrionaceae bacterium | reverse complement strand
CCTATCTCTTTACCTTACGTGACGCGCCTGCCGACGCCGAAATTCCATCTCATCAACTGATGACCCGTGCGGGACTCATCAAAAAAGTCGGCCCCGGCATTTACACGTACGGCAATTTCGCGCTCCGAGCGCTTCGCAAATTCGAAAACATCATCCGCCAAGAACTGAACAAGCGCGGTGCTCAAGAGATCTTGATGCCGATGGTTCAACCGGCCGAGCTTTGGCAAGAAACCGGTCGCTACACCGCGATGGGTGAAGGCCTTCTCAAATTCAAGAACCGGAACGGTCACGACTTCGCCCTCGGCGCCACTCACGAAGAAGTCGTCACCGACTACGCTCGTCGAGACATCAAGTCGTATCGAGACATGCCGGCGAATCTCTACCAGATTCAAACGAAGTACCGCGATGAGATTCGTCCTCGCTTCGGTCTCATGCGTGGCCGCGAGTTCATCATGAAAGATGCCTACTCTTTCGATGCCGACGAGAAGGGCGCCCTTCAGGCCTACGACCTCATGTATGACGGCTACAAAGCCATTTTCAATCGCCTGAACGTCAACTTCCGGATCGTCCAGGCCGACGCCGGCGCCATCGGCGGCAGCAAAACACACGAGTTCCAACTTCTCGCCGACGCCGGTGAAGACCACCTCATG
Organism: Pseudobdellovibrionaceae bacterium; assembly: GCA_913774795.1. Classification (GTDB taxonomy): domain Bacteria; phylum Bdellovibrionota; class Bdellovibrionia; order Bdellovibrionales; family JAMPXM01; genus CAJYOV01. The sequence goes on along the minus strand of CAJYIL010000104.1, from coordinate 6,043 downwards.
GTTTGCGATAAGTGCGACTATGCGGCCAACGTCGAAATCGCTCCGGCGATCACGGCCGAGAAACCATCGACAGCCGCCGAACTTCCAAAAGAAGCCTTTGAAACCAAAGGCCTTAAACAGATTTCTACGCTCTCGAAAGCTCTCGGTATTCCAGAGCACGATCTCGTAAAAACACTCTTCTTCTCGGCGAACGAAGGTCTCGATCCAGCCGACAAAGCCTTGAAGCCCGTTTGCGTGATCTTGCGCGGTGACGAAGAACTCAATCCCGTAAAACTGAAAAACGTTTTGGGTTTGAGCAACGAACCTCTCATGCTCACCGAGCAAGAGGTGAAAAACGAGTCGGGCGCTTGGCCAGGGTCATGTGGTCCTGTCGGATTAAAAATGCCGATCTACATGGACAACGGCGTGGCTGGCATGAAGAACTTCGTGGTCGGCGCCAACGTCGACGCCCAGCACTTGAAGAACGTCAACATCGGTCGTGATTTCACGCCGACCAAAACGGCGGATTTGCGCAAAGCGCACGCCGGTGACAAGTGCCCGAATTGCGACGGCGGCCACTACCAATCGTTCCGCGGGATCGAAGTCGGTCACGTCTTCTATCTCGGCACGAAATACTCAAAGGCGATGCAGGCGAACTTCCTGACTCAAGACGGAGAAACAAAACCGATCGAGATGGGTTGTTACGGCATCGGCGTTTCGAGAACGATTCAAGCCGCGATCGAACAATCGCACGACAAAGATGGCATCATCTGGCCAATGGGCATTACGCCATTCCATGTGCACATCGTCGTTCTCGATCCTGAGAACGAAGAAGTCTTGCAAGCCGCCGAAATCGTTTCGCGCGATCTTGAGTCGCACGGCTACGAAGTCTTTATCGACGACCGTGCCGAGCGTCCCGGCGTGAAATTCAAAGACGCCGACCTCCTCGGTTTCCCGATCCGCATCAATATCGGCGGGAGAGGATTACAAAACGGCGAAGTCGAACTCATCACGCGAAAAGACAAAGCGATGACGAAGGTGAAACTCGAAGAGGCCACCGACGCTGCAGTTTCGAAACTGCAGGCGCTTGGTCGGCTGTCATGACCTTGCTCCCGGGAGCGATCGCATGAGCTTTGCCATCGAAAACAATCTCATCGTCGCTCTCGACGTCGATACCGCCGAAGAAGCCCTTCTCCTTGCAAAGGCTCTCCACGGAAGAGCGGGCGCGCTGAAGGTCGGCCCGCGGCTCTGCATGCGCTACGGCGCCGATCTCGTAAAACGGCTTGCGCAGCAAGCCCCAGTCTTCGTCGACAACAAGTATCTCGATATCCCCTCGACGGTCGATGCCGCGATCCGCGCGACCTTCGAAGCTTGTGCGACGCTCGCAACGGTTCACGCCTGGAATGGTCCCGAAACTCTCGCAAAGCTCGCGAAAACCGAACAAGAGCTTAATACCAAGCGACCTTTCAAAATTCTCGCCGTTACGATCCTGACGAGCTTTACGCCAGAGACACTTCCTCCGGGAGCGCCGAAAGACATCGCCGGCAGCGTCAGCTCACTCGCTCGTTCGGTGGCCGACTCAGGCCTCAGTGGACTCGTCTGTTCACCACAAGAGGTCGCAACACTCCGAAAAGAAATTCCCCACTCCTATCTCGTCACGCCGGGTGTTCGGTTACCTGACGACGAGAAGGGCGATCAAAAGCGCGTCGAAACTCCCGCCGAAACCATTCGCCGCGGATCCAGTGCGCTCGTCGTCGGTCGGCCGATCATCGCTGCAAAAGATCCGCGCGCTGCCGCCGAGCGTGTAATTGCGTCGATCGCCGACGGATTCAAAGGCCCTCGCGCGTGGTAAACAAACAAGAGGCTCATTCATGAATCGCAATAACAACGGCCCGAAACCAAAGATCAAACGCGGTCGCCCGCCGAGAGCGAGCAAGCCGCCTCCGCCTCAAGACAAGCGCCAAGCACCACGCAACCAACACGGGCAGCGCGTTCAAGCGAACTCGAACAATCCCTTGCGCGATGGCGCGCGATGGGTCGTCGGCATTCACTCCTGCGAAGAAACACTGAGAATGCGCCCAAAGAAAGTCCGCGAGATTTGGCTTCGCGACGATTTTCATTCGAGCGAGCAGCTTCGCGAGATCGCCGACCAAGCGGCGAAACATAAAATCCGCATCGAAAAACGCTCGGCAAATCAGCTAGAGCAAATCGCCTCCGGCCACCAAGGCGTCGCCCTGGCCACAAACTCAACCCCAGAGGTCCAGTGGGCTGAGCTCAAAGCCGATGGAAAACAAATCGTTTTGATCCTCGATGGCCTCGAAGACCCTCACAACCTGGGAAGCATTCTCAGAACCGCGTGGCTCACAGGTGTGCGCGCGATCTTCACTCCTGAAGACCGCGCCGTCGGTCTCACGCCGACCGTCAACAAAATCGCGAGCGGCGGGGCTGAGCATGTTCCGGTCGAGCAACATACGAATCTCGCGACGCTGATGAAGCAACTCAAAGATGCGGGCTTCTGGATTTACGGTCTTAGCGAAAAGGGCACTCAGCTCCCTTGGGGTTTTCAGCTTCCGGATAAAGTCGCGTGGGTCGTCGGCAACGAAGGCTCGGGTATGCGAATCACGACGGAGCGTGCGTGCGACGAACTCTGTCGCATCCCGCAGGTTGAATCCGGTTCGAGCTACAACGCCTCGATTGCGCTCGCGATGGCTCTTGCCGATACAGTCAGGCAATTGGGCCAGCCGAAGTAGCATCAAAAGTCGCGGGCGGAGGCTCGACTTCGCCCGCCGAATAGGCATCTTCCCAAACTTCCAAAAGAATTTCGAAATTGTCTTTGACGGCCTCTCGACCCCCAAGTACAAAAGCTGCTTACCGCTTCGGGCGTCTGTGCTGGTTTAGCTCAATTGGTAGAGCAGCTGATTTGTAATCAGCAGGTTGCGGGTTCGAGTCCCATAACCAGCTTTCTTTATCTCCCGGTTCGGTAATCCGTTTGCTTCGAAAATGGCCCGTGTTGTTCTCTTTTGAACAGCGCGAGCTGTTCAAAATGGAGAGATACCCAAGTGGCCAACGGGGGAAGACTGTAAATCTTCTGGCTCTGCCTTCGCAGGTTCGAATCCTGCTCTCTCCACCACTTACAACTGGCCGTTGTAAGGCGAATCCAATCGGCGAATTCAAAATTTAAGAGTTCTGTGGGCGGGAGTAGCTCAATTGGCTAGAGTATCAGCCTTCCAAGCTGAGGGTTGCGAGTTCGAGACTCGTCTCCCGCTCCATTTTCACTCTTAGATTCTGAAGACCCCTTCTGCCCATGTGGCTCAGTGGTAGAGCACGCCCTTGGTAAGGGCGAGATCGGGGGTTCGATTCTCCCCATGGGCTCCACCTCTCCTAGACGATCAAGCAGCGACGCTATCACGGTGCAGCAGAGTCGGTTAGGCCGGTGCCGAGAGCGTTTGACGTTCCCGCGAAGGCGAGTGTAAACACTTGGTTTCGCAAGTTTGATTTTGAGCATAATTGAGTTCGCGTGTCGCTCCGGAAGCGGCAAACGGGCGACATAGAAAACGATAAATAAGTTCTGTTTAATTCAGGAGGACAGAGTTCATGGCTAAAGAGAAATTTGACCGCAGTAAACCCCACGTCAACATCGGCACGATCGGTCACGTCGACCACGGTAAGACTTCGTTGACTGCAGCGATCACGAAAGTCCTCGCTGAAACTGGCGGCGCTACGGCGATGAACTACGACCAGATCGATAAAGCTCCTGAAGAGAAAGAGCGTGGTATCACGATCTCGACTTCGCACGTCGAGTACCAAACTCAGAATCGTCACTACGCACACGTCGACTGCCCAGGACACGCCGATTACGTTAAAAACATGATCACTGGCGCAGCTCAAATGGACGGCGCGATCCTCGTTGTTTCGGCAGCAGACGGTTCGATGCCACAAACTCGTGAGCACATCCTCCTCGGCCGCCAAGTCGGTATCCCGGCGATGGTTGTCTTCATGAACAAAGTCGACATGGTTGACGACGCAGAACTCCTCGACCTCGTTGAGCTCGAAATCCGCGAACTCCTCTCGAAGTACGAATACCCAGGCGACGAGATCCCTGTCGTTAAAGGTTCGGCTCTCATGGCTCTTGAGAACAAGCGCCCAGAGATCGGCCACGACGCCATCTTGAAACTCATGTCTGAAGTCGACCGTTACATCCCAACTCCAGAGCGCGCAGTCGATAAGCCGTTCTTGATGCCAGTGGAAGACGTTTTCTCGATCTCGGGTCGTGGTACAGTTGTTACTGGCCGTGTCGAGCGCGGAATCATCAAAGTTGGTCAAGACGTCGAGATCGTCGGCTTGAACCCAACTCAAAAGACGACAATCACAGGTATCGAAATGTTCCGTAAGCTCCTCGATGAAGGACGCGCGGGCGATAACTGCGGATGTCTCCTCCGTGGTACGAAGAAAGAAGAAGTTGAGCGCGGACAAGTTCTCGCGGCTCCAGGCACGATCAAGCCACACAAGAAATTCAAGGCTGAAGCGTACATCCTCACAAAAGAAGAAGGCGGACGTCACACTCCATTCTTCAACGGCTACCGTCCTCAGTTCTACTTCCGTACAACTGACGTAACTGGTGTTGTGACTTTGAAAGAAGGCACAGACATGGTTATGCCTGGTGACCGCGTTGAGATGAACGTTGAGCTCATCGCTCCAATCGCGATGGACAAAGAATTGCGCTTCGCGATCCGCGAAGGCGGCCGCACTGTTGGTGCCGGCGTCGTTGTCGACATCGTTGAGTAATCCAAAATCTTGAGGCCTGCGACTTCGGTTGTAGGCTTCAAAGACGAGGGCCGGTCCACTGGTTTGTGTTTTTTGTGGGGCTGGCCCTTTTCGTCGTTTGAGAGATTCTTTTGCCGTCGGCGAGCGAATCCCTGAGATGACGAAGCAATTCGAAGTCTTTGGAGTAGGGCAGTAGCTCAATTGGTAGAGTTACGGACTCCAAATCCGTCGGTTGGGGGTTCGAGTCCCTCCTGCCCTGCCATTTTATTTTTGCGCGTGCGAAGAGTGCGCGCGAGACACGAGGAGAGCGTCAGTGCAACAAAGCAGCACCAACAAAACGATCACAGTCAGCTTTATGTTGGCCGGTATCCTTGTCGGTATTTTCCTCAGAGTCGTGATCGACACGATTTCCGCTCTCGCGACCGGCCCTGTTGGCCGCTTCTTCTCGCAAGATATCGTCAAGCACGGTCTTCCGCTCGTTGTCGGCTTTGCGGTTTTTGTCTTTCTTCAGGCAAACAAAGGCATCCACGCATGGGCTGACGAAGTCGTCACCGAGATCAGCCGTGTCGTCTGGCCTTCGCGCAAAGATACAACTGCCATGACAATCGTCGTTTGCGTGATGGTTCTCATCTCAGGTGTTCTCTTCGGAATCCTCGACGCCGTTTCGGGTGCCGTCATTTCGTGGATGCTCCACCAAAACTTCTTCGGACTCTTCAGCTAAGGAGATCCTCGTGGCATCGATCGTTCCGGGCAAACCGAGCATGGAAAAGAAATGGTACATCATCAACGTCGCTTCGGGTTCTGAAGCAACGGCGAAGTCGGCCATTGAAGAGCGCATTAAGTCCCTCAGAAAAGAAGAGTTCTTCGGCGAGATCTTGATCCCGTCTGAGAACGTCGTTGAGCTCGTCAAAGGCCAAAAGCAGACGAAGTCGCGTAAATTCTTCCCAGGCTACATGTTCGTGCAAATGGTGATGAACGAACAGACATGGCATCTGGTACAAGGGGCATCCAAAGTCACTGGATTCATCGGCGGGCAAAAACCTCAGCCGGTACCCGAGAACGAAGTTTTGCGCGTCACTCAGCAAATGACCACAGGCGCTGAGAAGCCAAAACAGAAGATCAACTTCAACGTGGGCGAAAACGTCACCGTTGTTGACGGGCCATTCAGCAACTTTACGGGCACGGTCGAAGAGATCAACGAAGAAAAAGCGAAGGTGAAAGTCCTCGTTTCGATCTTCGGGCGCCCAACTCCGGTTGAGCTCGACTTTATCCAAGTCAGCAAAGTCTGAGTCATCGATAG
>CAJYIL010000103.1 GCA_913774795.1 Pseudobdellovibrionaceae bacterium | reverse complement strand
AATCTTTCGATGACGATCAGTTGATCTGGATGAGTCGAGGTCACACGGCTGCGCAATCGATCAAAGGCATCGACCGCGTAGCAGCGGCCGGTCTTGATGTCGGCATTCATTTGATCTTTGGTTGGCCGACCGAAAACGAAAAGCAGATTATCGAGACCGCTCGCTTGTGTAACTCGCTCCCGATCTCGAACGTAAAGCTTCATAACCTTCACGTCCTGAAGCACACTCCGCTCGAACCGATGTATCACGCAGGCGAATTCACGCCGGTCGATCTCGATCTTTACTCCGAACGAGTCGCGCTTTTTCTGGATCATCTTGACCCACGGATCGCGGTTCACCGGCTGGCGGCCCTCTCGTCCCGCTGGGATGAATTGATTGCGCCGGATTGGACGAAACACAAAATGACGACCTTTCAAGGTGTCATCGACCGCGTAAATGCACGCGGGTCTTACCAGGGCCGTCTCTTCAAACCCGAGACGTCTGCGGCGTCGCTCGAGACTTCATCTCTTTCAATGTCAGGTAAGTGATCTTTCGCTGAATCTTGATCATCGTCGTCCACGAGACGATCGACGTGAAGAGCGGAATGATCAAACTCAAGTGACCGGTGTGGGCGCTCATGGCTCCGGCGACGAGGGCTCCCACCGCGAACGAAACCAGCAAGATGAGCCGCGTTCGATTGGCTTCACTGACAGCGCGACGCTCATCTGATGGCAGACCGCCCATCCAAAGGCGCGCGAGCTCAACTCCGTAGTCAGTCGATGTTCCGGTCATATGCGTTGTGCGAATCTGATTTTGCGTGAGAACCGAGAAGCAACCGTTTTGAAGGCCGCTGGCGAACATCAGGGCGAGCACGAGACCATAGTTGCGAAGCATCCAAGTCTCATCGCCGAAGGGCCCGAAAACTCCGGCCACGCCAAGAACGAGAAGCACGCCTAAAATCATCGGCATTAAGGCCGCCGATAGAGCGAAACGAGGAACCTTCTTTTGATCTTGGCGAGCGCTCGTAAATAGACCGCTGACGAACGCGCCGGCAATAAACGCGATGACGAAGCTAAGGAGCTGAACGACGCCGATGAACTCGTCACTAACTAGCGAATGTCCGATTTGGGTGCTTAAACCCGTGACGTGCGAAACGTAACGACCCGACGTTAAAAAACCGAAGGTGTTGATGTAGCCCGCCTGGAACGCTAGGAGCGCCCATAAAAGAGTGTACGGGGCGCGCATGATTTCAACTTTGTCCAATTTCGATGCAGGCATAGGCGCATGATTCTAGCGTCTCAGGCGAAGGGCCACGAGGCTTGAGCCGAGTTGTGAATTGAACTTTGCAAACTTCAAGATGCGTCTGCGGCTTAAGCGCCTTTTAAGAAAGCGAGGATGGAATCTTTTCCGTTCATCGCATCTTCGTAGCCTGTTTTGACGAGGCGCCCGCAGAAGATCGGATCAAATAGGAGATAGCTCGTCATCTCAGACGCTTCTTTTGATGAACCTAATCCGCCGATTAAATACTTAATCACCTTCGGAAGATTTTCGAAGAGGTCTCCTGCTAAGTGACCGATGTCTTGCGATGGACGAAGCCAGAGGTAATCGACTTTTTTAAGTTCGAGATTCGAGCGAGTGTCTTCCGGGACGAGAGAAAGCGTCTGGTTGACGCGCGCCATGCGTTCCATGTCGACATCGACGGCGTCGAGCAAAAGCGCATTCAAGATCACGCCGAGGACACGCGCGATCGTCGGTTCGAGAACCGTCGTCGGGGGAGGCGTGAGCCCGTCAGGTCTGCGCACGCTCACGACCATTAAGCGATCGGCGCCGAGGTGAATCGCAGGACTGAGCGGGGCCGTGTTTCTTAAACATCCATCTCCGTAATGATCATCACCGACGTGCACCGGCGGAAAGAACAACGGGAGAGCGGCCGAGGCCATCACGTGCGGAGTGCTGATCCACGCTTTTTCCGAGCGACGTCTTGATCTCTCCCACATCGGCACGTCGTGGGCGCTTTGTACGAAGTTGATCGAGTTCGAATTCGAGTAATTCATCGCGGTGACCGCCAGCGCGTGCAGGTGACCGTCTTGAAGATTTTGATCGATACGTTCAAACGGAATGTTCTTCGATAAAAAATCGGCGAGGGGTGAGGTGTCGAGAAGCGAGCGCGCGAATTTCTTTCGGTAAAACGCTCCGATGGTGGCATCGGTCAAAAACTTGAGACCACTTCGTCCGGCCGTTAGAGCGTCGGTCTTGAAGACTCGGTCGGCCGTGATTGTCGTCCACATCTTCACCATGTTGTCGGCGGCCTCTTCGAAGTTGTCACACCGAGCGGCGAGATAAGTCGCGTTGATGGCTCCTGCCGAAACCCCGGTAATGATCGGGAAAGGCTGCCTGATGCCAGCCTCTTTGCAAATCTCGGCGATTCCTTTTAAGACTCCGGCTTGGTAGGCGCCGCGTGCGCCGCCGCCAGACAACACGAGGCCGACGCGTGGGGTTTTCGAACTAGGCGCGGGATTAGACGACGTGATGGGGCTCAAAGCGGAGGTGTCCTATCGGCAAAAAAATCGGCGTAACCCGTTTAGGTTACGCCGAAATTCGCGGGACTTTAACCCCCACTGGCCTTTGGCCCAAATGCACTTTAATAGTTCGGCTGTGCGTTCTGCACGGGCTGGCGACGACGCGAAATTTCTTTCTTGCCCGCTTCATCCAGCATGACGCTCAGTTTGTCGGTCGCTTCGTTGATCGCCGAGTGAATGTCCTGGTTCGATTTCGAGATAAATACGTCTTTCTTTTGAGGATATCGAACTTCGATCTCACAGCAGAACTCCGGGGTTCCGCGGTTGGTGCGATTTAGATCACTCACGAGCCAAATCATGACGTGTGAATCGTGTGCGTGGATGAATCCCTCAACAGCCAAAGTGGCCTTGTCGATCGCATAAGCTTCGAGTGCCTCGGATCGATCCATATGACGAAATTGCACATCGATACGCATTTCTGCCTCCTTCTGATTTCTCGTCCGTTGTGAACGAGATCAGAACCAGACTATCACTGGCGCCCAGCGGCGAGGGGTTGAGCTTTGTTTCATTGCGGTGATGATGAGGAAACAACCGTGGTTGTTAAACGCACGTCACAAACGATTCAATTATTTCGCGTCGATTTCGCCGACTGTTTTGCGGTAGCGCACGGTGCCTGTCACCTTGCAGCGAACAAGCGTCATGCCGCAGTCATCGCATGAATCTTCGCAGGTGTTACCGAGATAGCTGCTTCCGAGATCGGCCTTTTGCTCTTTTGCCCACGAGCTGCACTCACGCTTGAGATCTTGGACAATCCCTTTCGAGAGAGCCTCGGTTTTGCAGCCCGACATTCCGGTCGTAGCCGTTGAACCGAAAGTTTGCGTGAGCTCTGCGTCCATGAAAGCGCCCACAGGTGGTTTCGCGTTTTTCGGAGCCGGCAAGGCATCGGCGGGTGGCGCGTAGCCTGTCTCGGCCGGCGCATCGATCGCGGGCACGTCGTCGTCAGATTCGATCGTCGTTGTCGTCGTCGTTCGGGTGTGTCGCGTGGTTTCGG
>CAJYIL010000102.1 GCA_913774795.1 Pseudobdellovibrionaceae bacterium | reverse complement strand
GCGAAACGAACACTCGGAAGCTTATCTAACGATTTCGAAGAGCGGCGCCAAATGCTTAAGAGATTCTCCTCCGCAGCGGAGGTGGACTCGCAATTCTCATTCGCAGACTTCATTGACGAGAAGTTCCCGATTAGCGTCGTTTGCGGAACAGCGACGGCCAGTGCTCCGCACGTCCCCGAAATTACAGAACGTGATCTTACGTCCATCCTGAGAACGAGGGTTCCGAAATGCCATCCAGGCATTTCGGGTAAAGAACATGGGACAGATTAAAATATTCGGGGACACCAATTTACCTCCGCAGCGGAGGAGGTAGATCTGCGTGGGGACGCCGCCGACATCGCAAGAGCAAACAACCACCTAGCCTCGACCCGATACCGTTTGGGACGAGCTCGAAAGTCATGGTCCAATCAAGACGTGCCTGAACCCAAACAACCGTTCGCGCCAAAGGGCGCTCCACGAAATAACTGGAATCCGTTTTCGAGTCGGCCCGCGCTCGACTTCGGCGGATTTGCGACGACATTGATCGCACTGGCAACGATCGAATTTTCGTTCGGGTTCTTCATTCAGATGCCGCTCACGTCTGCGCGTGCCTCTTTCGACAAGCAGCAAATCGCGATTCTCTACGCCGCCTGGGCGCTCGTATCTCTCGTTGGCTTTTGGTGCGTAACGAACACGTTTCTAAAACGCTGGGCCGCGATCTACGGCTTCGAGAAAATCCCAAGATGGATGAGATTCGTGTCGCGGTTTTTGTTGCTCTCTCCGCTGCTCTCCATTTGGGCGACGATCTACACGCTTCTCTTTTCAGAAGAAGGCTCGATTTTTCAGGACCGAGAACCGAAATCGAAGATTCTGATGACCGCGGCGGCGACTCTTCTCGTTTTTCACACCTGTTTTCTCGGATACCGCATCGTTCGCCGCGAGGTCGCGGTGCAAGGCTCACGCATCCGTCTGAAAGAGGAAACGTCGATGCGCGACTCGCTCCCGCCTGGCTACGAGCGCTCGCTGTGGCTTCCCGGTGAATCGTTTTACGTTCACGCTTATCCGTATCTTTCGCCGCTGACGAAGCTAGTTCTCTCGCTTTACGGCGATTTCGTGCGCGCGAAAACGATTGCCGAGCAAACGCCGGATTGTCCTTCGTCGTATCTTGAACAGAGGGTTCCGAATTGCTATTTCGAAGCCTACCGCGAAGTCGCACTCAAGAGACCTTTCGTATCGCCGGCCTTCGGAGTCATTTTCGAATCGCGCTATCGACAAGCCGTCATGAAATCAGCGAAGCCCGAAACACCGATGCAAAGTTTCGCGTACAATACGCTTTCGGTCGAAAACCTGATTGCTCTCCTAGAGCCCGGAGAGCTGGTTTACGAGCGCAAAAAGTTTCTTCATCCCGTGGGTCTTTTACCGTTCCTAGGAAGCCCGGAGCTTCCGGCGATCTCCGTCGGGCAGGATACGCAGGCGTACGTGCTTTCGGTGCGTCTTGTTCCGATGCTCGCGCCACAACTTGAAAAGTTAGATAAGAGCTACGCCGATATGCGCGGAGCACTCACACCCGAAGAAGAGAAGATCGCCACGCAGAAGATGAGTGAACTCAAAGCGCGCCTTAAGGTGCTGGCGTCGGATCCACTTTCGGTCCGTTAGCCGACGGCGGCAAGAAGCCGGGCGCCGGCTGCAGATACTCCGGTGTTCCCGAAAAGTTGAAAAACTTCTCGCCATGATAAGGCCAGTTGAGTTCGCGCGACCAAAGTGCCGCGAGATAAACGGCGCCGGCGGCTAAACGTTCGCGGATCATCGGGGCGAAGGCCTCGGCCGCCTTCGCGCGATTCTTGCGCCCAACGCGCTTATCAATCTTCATAAGGTCACTTTTGAGCTTATTGGATTCGGCGGCTTCTGCCTTCAAAACATCTAGAACACTGAGTTGATCGAGCTTCGGTTTCTTCCATCGCTTGGTCGCAAGTTCGCCCACCTCCGCTTCGAGGCGGCCCGGGTGTGTCGTGTTGGAGAGCTCATCGACCAGAGCTTCTTCAAACCACGAGTGGATGCCTTTCGCGTTGGAGAACTGACCGTCGTAATCTTCGGTGACGTGGAGCGGTTGAGAAAGATCGCCGACGTAGTGGCCGATCGCGCCCGCGGTGATCAGCCACTTCGCTTGCTGATCCATGCGCAAGGGGCCGTCTGCTTTTCCGCTCGCGCGCAAGCTCTTAGAAATTTCGCCGAGCGAATCCATTAATTCGCGAATGCGCCAGTACGATCGGCCCGCGGATAGTGGAATTTGTGGGAATGCTTTTTCGAATTCCGCGCGGGAAAGCGCTAGCGGATCCGAGCTGCTTTTCGCTTTCACGAATTCGCGGTCGAAAATTTCGAGGTCCATAAAATGCTGCGGGAACTCGGTCGCGTAAGTCGCAGGCTTTTTCCAGATTAAATCCGGGACATTGCAGTAGTAACCGAGATCGAACGAATGGAGCATCATCATCTCGCTTCGTTCGTGCAAGAGGCTTGCAGCCGTCTGGCACACGATCGAGTGGCCGCGTTTTCCCCACGCGTGGGTTTGCCATGAGAACAGTAAAATCAAAATGAAAATTTTCACGCGATTCGTCCCTGCGAGCTTTGAGAAACCATTTTCTCAAGCGTTCGCAGGACGATCGAATCTTCAGGGTCTAATGTCAAACGAGCTTCGAACAACGCGACGCAAACGTCTTCGTAATTCGAAGAGAGCCCACGGTCTTCCAGCAGGAGACGCACGTAACGAATCGCGCGATCGATCAGTTTGTTGTTCGAAGCTTTGACGTAAAGCATGAGATTGCTTTCAAAGCGGCCGAGTCGCCCCATCACGAGCGTGGATGACATGTTCATCGCGCATTTTAAGATCAGGTGCTCAGTCAGCCGAGAGCCCGAAACCGGAAGAGACGCCGAGCGGCCACCGATCGCGAGATGAAGAGCTCCGCCGCTGGCTTCAACCGAGAACACAAGAGGCGCGCCGGCACGCATGCGTCGACGCAAGACGGTTTGCTGGGAGAAGTCGAAGCCGGTCATCACCGAAGCGTCGTATTTACCGGCCACTTGCTTCCAGGTGAGTGGGCGCATGGGCCGCATGAGGATTCGCTCCCACGCGTGATCGGGTCGCGCGACCGACGGAATGGTGAGGTACGTCCACGCCAGACGATCTCCGGGCACAAAATCATTCTCGAAAGGGGCGATCGAGAAAGTCGGGGACCGCTCGGTCGTATCGGTCAGAACTGTAATCGCGTGCTCATCTGCGGCGTGAAGACAGCGTGAGCCTTTCGCGTAAGCTTCAGACTCACGCGCAATCAACGGCGCAAGCACGGAGAAATCGGTCGCGACAAGAGTGCGGCGCATTTCTTCGACGAAGGCCCACGGATCACAGCCCGGCGCGCTGGTGGCAGCGAAAAGAGCGGAGCCGGCCGACAACATCAAGACGGTCGAAGCTTGAAGACGAGTCGATCCGGCGACGGCCATGGGGCCGGTCGGAAGACTCAACGAGCGAACGTTCGCGCTTTCAAAGACAGCGCGGCAGCGGTCGAGCTTCAAGAGTGAAGTGACCGGGTTACAAAACAGAAACCAAGGTTTGACGGAAGAGATCGACGCCGCTTCGAGTGTCGCGCCGATCACGAAGGGAGTTTCGCCGCCTTCGGTCGTCGAGATGAGAAGGTCGCCGTTCACAAACCCGAGATCGCGCAGCTGTTGGGCTCCGTACTCGGGGTGATCTTCGAAGTTTTCGATCGAACGAACGAGTGCGTAATCGCCGCCCGCAATAAATGAGATCACTCTCTCAGTGTCGAGTCCGCGGGCAAGCGCCTCTTTGCGGTAGAGCGCTTCGAGTGAAACGCTCAGGCGCCCGGTCGCGCCGCATCCGCAAAAAAACACGCGTCGGCCGGAGGCCCAAACAGAAGAGATGACGGACGACAGTTCGCGAATATCGTCTTCACGTCCTCTCAGAGCTTGATCGAGCGCCTCGATTTCAACCCGAGCAAGAAGTCGAAGTGCTGCTTCGAGATCGTTGGAGGCCAAGTGGGAGAGCGTCTTCGTCAGTGGGTGACGAGACTCTGTCGGCAGTTCGCCGAGACGAAATTGCGATGCGATTTTCAGGAAGTCGTGTGCGGTGGACATGAGATCTCAGTTTACTCGGGCCACCGCTTACGCGAATAGCGCCAATGCGCTTACAGGGCTAAAGTCCGGTTCATGACGGGCAATTCCATGCGTGCCACCGTGACGGCTTGCGGAATGCCGCCCGCGAGCTCGACATAATGCGCGAGAACCGAGGACGAGTAAAGATTTGGCTCGATGCCGACGGCCACGTGGTCACGAACACGCTTCGCGCCCATATTGTACGCCGAGATGTAACGATTCGACCGATGTCTAAACGAAGCTCTAAGTTGCGCGATGTAAGCGGCACCGATTCGCACGTTCTGCGCAGGATCGCGGAGTTCTGCCGACACATCTTCGGTTGCGGCGAAGATCGCGGCCGTCGAAGGCTTCAGCTGCATCAAACCTATTTCGCCGTGCGAACCGAGAGCGTCCGGATTCCATTTCGATTCTTGAGAGATAACGGCCATCAGGAAGACCGGATCAAGCTGATGCTCGTTAGACGATTCAATGATCGCTTGCGCCAGGCGTTGCGAGCGACCTTTAAACGGGACTGGTAAGAGTTCGCGAGTCTTTTTGAAGATGAATCGAGCCATCTCTGTTGGCGCGATTTCGTTTTGCACGCCGCCATCGATCAATTCTTTTGAGTGCTCTTCATGAAAGAGCGGAACCGCAGCGACATCCGTCGTAGGTGCGGCTTGAAGCTCGCTGAGCGCGATCGGTGTTTGAAGCACGAGAACTGATCCTAAGATGAGACATGCTGCTTTTGCCATCTGTCTTCCCCCCAAATCTCGCACTCCAAAACTTGAAAGTTCTGATGTGCGATCTTTGTTAGGTAAACGTAGCAATGGGCGGGCCGCGACTTAACATCTTGAAAAGACAGCTAGGTCAGTTCGAGACAGCGTGAGCTCAAAATAAAAACGTCGAGAAGTGGCGAACTTCTCGACGCTGTCAACGTCACACTAGACGATCAAATTAAGATTCATCTCACTTTGAGGCAACCGTGTGCGTGCTGTGCTTCTTCTCGATCTGCGCGATCGTCTTCTCGCCGAGCTGTTTTTGCAGCTGCGACGTTTCAACGTTCAAGTAGCCGTTCGCATTCTCCGCGGATTCATGGAACGTGAGAATGCGCTCGTAACCCTCTTCATACTGACCGTGCTTCATGAAGATATGCACGATGCCGCTTGTCGCTTGAACGGGAAGCGCTTGCGGGTTCGCCGCAATCGACTTCTCGTACACGCGGGTCGCCTCGTTGTCTTGAGATGACGACTCGAGCGCTTTTGCGTAGTTCAAAAGAGACATCGCGTTTTTGCCGCCGGCCTTTTCGTAAGCCGCGTAAAACGCGATCGCCTTCGGTTGATTGTTCAACTTCGAATGGAGCAAGCCGGCTTGTGCGAAACCTTCGACATCGCCGCGTTCGGTCGCGAGCTCAACGAATGCCGTCTCCGCGCAATCCCATTTATTGAGAGAGATGCACGTCTTCGCGAGACCACGATAACCTTCGGCCGAAAGAAGACCGGTCATTTGCGCCGCTTTCGTAAAC
>CAJYIL010000101.1 GCA_913774795.1 Pseudobdellovibrionaceae bacterium | reverse complement strand
CGCATCAGGAACAAGCTCAACACCTGCGTCTTCTCCAGCGGCGGCCGGTGGCGGATTCGGCGCACCGAATCGCCTGGCGACTCCGCTTGCAACTCAAGCGGTCTTTGGCGGAGACGTGAAGTTTGCGTTCGATAAAAATACGAACTCAATCGTGACGACGGCTTCGAAACAAGACTACGAAACGGTTCAATCGCTTCTCGCGAAGCTCGACATCCCTCGTGACCAAGTTTTCGTTGAAGGCATCATCATGGAGATGAACACGCAAAAAGCGAAAGACTGGAACCCAGCGGTCTATAAACTGACAGACGGCGGCGGCCGTATCGGCTACAGCCGCGCAGGGACACTTACGAACATCTTGAACCCGGTCAACGATGCGGGAACGATCTTGGGTTTTGCGAGCGGGTCGGTTCAGCTCGATCTCGGACAAGGCGTCAAGGCCGTTCCGTCGCTTCTCGCGTTCATCAACGCGATTCAACAGAATACCGAGTCGAACATCTTATCGACGCCAAAGATTTTGGCGCTCGACAACGAAGAATCGACGATCGAAGTCGGTGACGATATTCCGATCTCGCAGAATTCGACATTGGCGGCGAACGGTGTCGCTCAACAGAGCGTTCAGCGCGAGAAGGCGACGATCAAGCTGATCATGACTCCGTACATCCGCCCCGACTCCGATTCGGTTCGATTGAAAATCTCGGAACTCTCGGTGAAATCACCGACGCAAACTCAAGCGATTTCGGCGACGGCTCTTGCCGCGAACAACATCGCAATCGCCGAGCGCACGATCAAAACCAACATCGTCGTCAACAACGGCGATACCGCAGTCTTGGGCGGCTTGATCCGTGACGAAGAAACGGTCGCGGAATCGAAAGTTCCGGTTCTCGGCGATATTCCGATCCTGGGTTGGTTGTTTAAGTCTTCGAAGACCGATAAGCGAAAGATCAACCTCCTCGTCTTTTTAACCCCGAAGATCGTTCGCACGACGAGCATCAAACGCGAAATCTCGGAGGCCATGGAGTTAAAGCCTTTGGC
>CAJYIL010000100.1 GCA_913774795.1 Pseudobdellovibrionaceae bacterium | reverse complement strand
CGCAAGTCACGAAGATCACGCGCGCAGGCAAGCTCGTCTGCATTCCGCTGACGTGCACACTCGTGCGAAAAGTCGCGAAATAAAACCGGCGCTTAAACCTTAAAGCGCTCCACGGCCGCCATCAGCTCTTTCAAGATACCGGGCTCATCGAAGCCGTGACCGCCATCGGCGACGATCCGGAGCTCGGCTTCGGGGAACGCCTCGTGCAAATCAAACGCATTCTTCACCGGGCACACGACGTCGTAACGTCCGTGCACGATGACCGTTGGGATGTGGCGAATTCGGCCGACATCTTCGATTAACTGGTTGTCAGTTCTCCACCAACACTTGTTGATGAAGTAATGGCATTCGATACGCGCGACCGCGATCGCCATCTCGTCGCTTGAGAACTTTAGAAAGGTTTTTTCATCTGGGATTAAGTGGATGGTCGCGCCTTCCCAGCCGCTCCACGCTTTGGCCGCCGCCATGCGAACCGCCGGATCATCGCTCGTCAGACGTTTGTAGAACGCGGTAACGAAGTCGTGGCGTTCGTCCAAGGGAATCGGTTCGACATATCCCTTCCAGGCGTCTGGGAAGATTTGGTGAGCACCCGATTGATAGAACCACTGAATTTCATCTTCACGGCACAGGAAAATTCCGCGGATGATCAGGTGCGAGACGTAGGCCGGATGAGTCTCCGCGTACGCGAGAGCGAGTGTCGAACCCCACGAGCCGCCGAAGACCATCCACTTCTCAACACCTAACTTTGCGCGAATGCGCTCAATGTCGGCGACCAAATCCCAAGTCGTATTCTCGCGAAGCTCAGCGTGAGGACGCGAGCGGCCCGCCCCGCGCTGATCGAATAAAATAATTCGGAAATGTGCGGGATCAAAAATGCGGCGGTGATTTTCATTGATACCCGCTCCTGGCCCGCCGTGAAGAAACAAAACGGGCTGACCTTTTGGATTGCCGATCTCTTCGACGTAGAGTTCGTGGATTTCGGAGACACGGAAGTAAAACGAGTTATAAGGTTCGATCGCGGGAAAAAGCACTACTCCTCCAGGAGCTCGGGGCGAATACGTTTATTGGGAGCGGCGCCGAGTTCGCGCAGCTGTTCAATTTTTCTGAAGACGTTGCCCGGTCCATCGCGGAGCTTGCGGCGCGCCTCTGTGTACTGAGCCGTGCCTTGTTCGAAGATGCGCCCGAGCTTCTCGAAGTCGTCATGAAAACCGACGAACTTATCGTAGAGCCTCGCGGCCTCCTCGGCAATCTCTTGAGCGTTTCGGTTCTGGTGCTCAAGTCGCCAAATCGACGCCACGGTCTTCAGTGACGTGAACAGCGTCGTCGAGGTCACAATCGCGACGCCTTTTTTCCACGCCCGAGTCGTGAGCTCGGGATCGTGTCGGATCGCCAGCAGGTAGGCGGGCTCGATCGGCGCAAACAAGAACACGAACTCGGGGGTGCGTAGACCTTTGAGACGCGGATAATGTTTTTCCGCGAGACCGTCGATGTGCGCTCTCACCGAGTCGAGGTGCGCGTCGAGAAAACGCGCTCGATCGACTTCTGATTCCGCGCGCGAGTAGGCTTCATAAGCTTTTAACGAGACTTTTGAATCGACAATGATCTGCTTGTCATCAGGCAGGCGAATCAGAAGATCGGGCCTCAGTTTCTCACCGGCGTCGTTTTCAAAAACGCCTTGAGTGGTGTACTCGAGCCCTTCTCTTAAACCCGATGCACTCAAAATATTTTCGAGGATGGTCTCGCCCCAATCGCCTTGAACTTTCGAGTCACCCTTCAAGGCTTGAGTGAGCTGATTCGTTTCTCGCGTCATGTGCTCGTTGAGCTGGATCAATCGTTCGACTTCAGCTTTTAGAACATAGCGCTCGCGCCCTTCGGCGTTGTAGGCATCTTCGACTTTTTTTTCGAAGTCTTTGAGACGTTCCTTAAAGGGAGAAAGCATTCGCTCAAGCGACTCCTCGGAGGCCCGTGTTTCTTCTTCGACGAGCTTCGAGGCCATGACGGCAAACTCGTTTCTCGCCGCTTCACGAAGAGACTCTGCGACCTGTGCACGCTCCCTTGAGAGCGCGCGCTCAGTGACGAGCTCAGAGCGAACCTGGATGTAACGGTAAGCGAAGAACGCCGCGACGAGGCCCAGCACGATTGATAGAGCGATCAGCATGCGAAAAGGCTAGCACAGTTTTACGTGAGCAAAACGAAGATTCCAGCGCCCATTACGCAGACCAAAACAAGTTTCGTCCATGAGAATGCCTCTTTGAAAACGAAAGTGCCAAGCAACAGAGCGGTGACGAGTCCGCAAGACCGTTTCAAGGCTTCAAAGATTCCCACTGAGATGAACTGGATCGACCAAAACTGAAAATAAACGGCCGAGGAGGCAAACAAGATGGCGGCGACGAACCAGACCCACCGAGCCTGAATGCGTGAGAACGGAACGCCGCCACCTCGCCAAGCGATCCACGCAAAAAGGCATGCGGCCGTCGCGAAACATTGGAGAGTCCCGTGCTCGTTGAGTACCGGCATCGCGCGCAGGCACATCTTATCGACAACCGGAGTCAGCGCAAAAAGAAGAGCGACGATGGCCATGAGCATGAGCCCTCGGCGCACCCGACCTGCATCACGAATTTCGGTGGATCCTTCGGCGCGAACGCCGAAATATCCGATGCCCAGGGTAGCCAGGACCACGATCGAAATTCCCAGAGCTTGGCGAATCGAAAGGGTCTCTCCCAGCATCATGAGGCCGCCGATCGAAGAGAAGACCGGGGTCAGTGAGAGAATTGGAATGGCGAGTGAAAACGGAGCAAGTGTGACTGACTCAACGAACCAGATATTGGCGAACGCGTTGAGCGCGACCGAAGCAACAAACGGCGCCCAATATTGCGATACCGGCACTTGCCAGGTATCAGCGATCGAGAGTGCGAGAAAGACGAGCCCTTGAAAAAGGGTCAACCATGCAACAACTGGAACTGGGGCGAGATCCGCTGCCAATTTTTTTCGGCTGAGATCAAAGAACGACCAAGAGAGTGAAGAGACGGCGATGCCGGCGTAGACTGGATCAAACATTCAGGCGATCAAATCACGCCCGCACCGCTCAGAGCAATCAAGTTTCGCGAGTCGAAGGTGTGCGGCGATGGTTATCGTCGACGATTTTGTCTTCACGCTCCGACGGACGAAGCGTTTCTCCGTAAAGCCCTTTTTCTTTTTGGGCGTTATT
>CAJYIL010000099.1 GCA_913774795.1 Pseudobdellovibrionaceae bacterium | reverse complement strand
GACAAATTCGGTTCACGGGTCAATCGGCTTATTCCACGAACGACCTCCAGAATCTGATCAAGATTCACGCGGGCGCGGCCCTCTCGCTCAAAGATCTCGAAGAGTCGCTAAAAGCTCTCAAAGATTTTTATCACGACGAAGGCTTTCTCGAGATGCGCATCCTCAACGAAGGCGAGCGCAACAAGATCGTCACTTATAACGACACGAACACTCAAGCGACGATCGACATCCAAATCTACGAAGGCCCTCGGGTCATCGTTCGAGAAGTCACCCTTAAAGGGAACACGTTTACCAAGGACTACGTCATCACGCGCGAACTCACTTTTCACCCGGGCGACGTGCTCACCCCGGCGAAGCTCAACGAATCCCTCGCCCGCCTTCAGTCGCTGGGTTTCTTCTCGCACGTCACAATTCGAACGCTTGAAGAAGGCTCGTCGATCGCCGAGAGAACGGTGCAAGTCGAGATCGAAGAGACGAATCCAGGACTTTTCTCAATCGGCGCAGGTCTTACGAATGAGCGTCAACTGACGTTCCGCGGATACGCGGGAGTTTCGTACCGAAATCTCGGAGGCACGGGCCGCGGCGTGGTCTTGCGGGTCGATCCGAAATACTCAACGGATCCCGATATCTCATATCTCGAAAACCGCGAAACGTTCTCGTACATCGAGCCCTATATTTTCGGTGACCGTAACATCGGGCGCGTGAACGTGATTCGCGACCAATCTTATTTTGGTCGGAACGCCGGCGCTGTCCAGATTCTCGAGACCAACTCGGTCGGTTTGATCCTCGAGCGCGACCTCGCGAAGGGGATCAAGCTCACGTACACGGCTTACAACTTTGCGAACCGAAAGTCGTTTGACCGCAAGTCGTACGAGATTTTGCAAACTTTGAACGTCGGCAAAACAGGACCGCTGATCGAATTCGATTTCCGGGACAACCCGTTTTACCCGTCGAAAGGTTCTTATTCGTTCATCAGCGGCGAATATTCTGATCCAATCTTGGGGTCATCCGACGATGCAACTCAATCCGTGAATTACTGGAAGGCCATCGCGTCGCACACATTTTATCAGCGACTTGTCCCTTCGAATCCCGATTGGGTCTGGGCCACGAGCGTTCGCGGCGGTCTGTTGAGAA
>CAJYIL010000098.1 GCA_913774795.1 Pseudobdellovibrionaceae bacterium | reverse complement strand
CACAAATTTGATTCGGGCACGGGCTGGCCGTCGTTCGATCGCCCTCTTGAATCGGCTCACGTCGTTGAAAAATCAGATCGTACACATGGAATGGTCCGCACCGAAGTTCGCTCGAAAAATGGCGATTCCCACCTCGGCCACGTCTTCGACGACGGCCCCGATTCTACGGGCCTTCGCTACTGCATAAACTCAGCATCTTTGAGATTCATTCCAAAAGAAGACCTCGAAAAAGAGGGCTACGGTCAATACGCCGAACTCTTCAAACCCAAAACGTGAACACGAACGTGATCGTGGACGCGTACGTTTAAACGTAAACCGGGTTTAAGCCCGCTTTTTCTGGGGCTTCGCCGGATTCTTCAGCTGAATGACTCGGCTCATTTCCTGGAAGTCCGCGGGTTTTTCCCATGGAGTTGGGTAGGGGAAGTCGATCGCTTGAGGCGCGACCGCGGTCGCAATTTCACGTTCGAATTTGATGAGCGGAACGGCGAACTGGTGCGGGAGACTTGTCGCGAAAATCTCGCGCAAGTGTTGCTTCCAGTTTGAAACCGCAAGGCTCAAGAGCTTGCGATCGGATTCTTCGATCGCGTATTCACAAACTCGCGAGCAGTACTGATTCACCGCTGCGGCTGATTCGTGTTTGTCCGCTGCGGCGAGCGTGTGCAAGAACGCGCAGATCATGTCGTACGTAATCATGTCTTCGACCGTCGTCTGCGCGTTTTCGAGAGAATAAATTCCGATTCCGAACAGACCGTCGTCGAGACCCGCGTTCCAGACGGCGAATGCAGATTTATAGTCGGCAAGTTTCGCGTAGCTACGCAAGACACCTAAGGTCACCTTGGCGAGGAGGTAGCTGTCGACTTCACCGTCGGCCTCCAGCCCGTTCACAATTTCGTGATAAAGCCTCAACGCATCTCTCGTTTTCCCTTGGCGAAGATGAGTGTCGGCGCGCTCGCCGAGACGGCAGTATTTTTCCAAGTTTCTGAGTTGCATATTGAAACCCTCCCAAGTGTCTTCATCGGAGATTTCTCGCAATCGAACGAGTCGAGTTCACACATGTGCGCCGTTATAGTTAGGCTAAATTTAAATGAGTGGAAACTGCCCGAACGCTCAGTTAGATTCATCTCTATCAAGGCGTATGTGCCGAGAGAGGAGGTGGTGCCAATGATGACAGACAGTCATAGTCGAAATTGGACCACCCTGAACGAGGTTTCTAACTAAGACGTAAGTCGAGAGTTAGAGATCGACGACAGGGTCGGTCGAAACAAGATTTCGAGCCCAGGGGCACCACACGGTTCTCTGGGCTTTTTTTTTGGCTTTTTTTAGACCTAAAATCCCTGGCGCACTAAAAAAGCGATCGTCTTATCGAGCGCAAGCTTCGCGGCCTCGGCGTTATAGCTCGAGGATCCATCGCGGTTGAAGCCATGGCCGGCCTTATAAAGTTCGATCGGCACTTGAGGCTGAGCATTCATCAAGGCGCGTACTTTCTCCATCGGGATTCCGTGATCGTCTTCTCCGAAATGGAGCATGACGGGTAGCTGTGGAGTCTCATTCTTGAAATCAGGAGCCTTCGAGCCGTAATACCCGACGCACGCGTTAAGACCTTGCCCGGGCTTGATGCGCGCGGATGAGAGCCACGCGACACTTCCGCCCCAGCAGAATCCGACCACCGCCGTAGGACTCTCGGCGCGCGCTGCGCAGGCCTTCACGATTTCGACCGGCCACTCCCAACCTAATTGACCGACGAGTTCGATTCCGCGTTGAAGGCCCTCTTCGCCGTAGGGAAGCACGAGGCCCTTTTCGAGGACGTCAAAGAAGGCGGGAGCCCAGGCACGAAAGCCGAGAGCGGCGTAGCGATCTGCAACCGACTTGATATGATCGGTCACCCCGAAGATTTCTTGAATGATAACGACGGTGCCCCTGGCGGGTCTCGTGGGACGGGCTTCGTAAATTTCAATGGAAACGGTTCGTGCGGCATGGGTGACTTCAAGTGAAAACATGCTCGCGATTTCACCCGCAGTCCGAAGAAATTTCAAGTCTTTGAGGCCTGTTAGCCGGGAACCCTGGGTTGATTGACAGAGGCGCCCGTCGACCTCATAGT
>CAJYIL010000097.1 GCA_913774795.1 Pseudobdellovibrionaceae bacterium | reverse complement strand
CTTGAACGATTTGGTTCGTCGGCAAGTACACGAGAACGAAGCGACCACGGCGTGCTTCTTGGCACTGGTAAACCATCGGGCGTGGACGCATCGGAGGGTACGGGCGAGCCGGCGGGTAACCCGGGCCGCGGCCGCGACCTGCACGAGCCATGTCACGATCGTAATCGATTTCGGCTTGGCGACGGGCATCGCGCTCGTAGCGCTCGTCTTCACGGCGTTGATCGCGATCGACTCCGCGTTGGAATGACTCTGAATCGGTTCCGCACTCTTCCCAATCGTTACGATCGTCGCGGCTGTCGCCGATGATGCGGCCAGCGATGGCGCCCAAGATGCCGCCCACAACGGCTGTCTCGCGCTTATCTCCGCGGCGACCCAGAGCAGATCCGGCACCGGCTCCAGCCGCAGCACCCGCGATCGTACCGATCGCTTTACCATCGCCATGATCGCAGTGGTTGTCGCGAGCTTGCGCCGACATCGAAATCAGCGTGATTACAAAAAGAGTTGAAAACAAACGCATAAAACTCCCGGGATAGGGTATTGGTGTTTCGGACCCACCCACCTAGTTCAACCTCCGTGCCGCAATTTGACAGTGGGTGCGGGAGCGCCATCTCGCAACAATGTGGAAACCGCGTTCACGATCCCGCATTAGCCAGGAAAAAAGGTGACGCGAAAGTGCCGCGTGGAGGCATTTTGCACCCGTTATGAGTCTCAAAAGGGTTTGATATTCCTGAAGGGAATCCGTCAGTTCTGCGGGATAGTGGGAGCTGGTGGTTTGATGGGGCGTTGAGTGGTTTGGTGCGCGCGTTGCTTTGACCTCGAGGGATTGGTGGTGGCGCGAAGGCGTGCGTTCTTACGGCCTCGAGTGAGTGGTGGCGCGATCTTCTTTCCGTTCGTGAGAGGCGGGTTCCGATCCGCCTTGCCTTGGCGGCTCGGGCAACCATTCTTCGGAGGAAATTTCATTTTTTGTTTGACGTGTTTTTCGTGCCGCGAGGATTTCGTATGAGCGACTTTTGTTTATCGACCGCGAAGGTTGGTGAATGTGTTCTCTGGGCTTCGCCTGCAACGTCTAATGCTCGATGAATGCATTGCTGATTCGATTTTCGAACAATGATAAAACCACATAATCGCCTGAAAATCTGCAATCTAAAACAAGTGATACAACCTCCGCTGCGGAGGTGATTCTTGAAACTTTCAAACAACGAACTCGTCCTCGAAGCCGAAAAAGAAATTAAGCGTGAGCGCGAGTCGACTCTGAAGATCATCAAACTGTTTCAGGAGATATCCGCGCGTAAGATTTATCTCGAACGCGGTTACCCTAGCTTCTACGAAATGGTCACACAGCACTTCGGCTATTGCGCTGGCTCAGCTATGAGACGCATCAATGCGATGAAGCTCGTAAAAGAGATGCCGCAATTTGAAGAGAAAATTGAATCGGGCGAACTGAGCTTGAGCGTTGCCGCCGACGTTCAATCGTTTCTTTATCAAGAGGCAAAGATCGAGAGGCCATACAGCTTGAACGCCAAGATCGAGCTCGTTGAAACTTGTCTCGGCAAATCGAGACGCGAAGTTGAAGAAGAGTTTGCCAGACGGAATCCTGAAAAAGAAAAACGCGAAACGCAACACGCGATCTCACATGATCGTCTTCGAGTCAGTTTCTCGATTTCGAAAGAGCTGAACGAAAAGCTGAACCATCTAAAGGACCTGCTCGGTCACGTCGACCCATCGATGACGACCGAGGCTCTTCTTGATCGTCTCTGCGAGCTCGGTCTTGAGCAGTACGATCAGAGACGAAAAGCAGAACGTGCGGCTGTTCGAAAAGAGAAGAGAATGAAGGAACCGCAGCAGTCAAAGGCAGCTAATCCTGGAACGCAGAGCACTTCGTTTGATATGGATGCGACTTCCACCTCCGCGGCGGAGGTAGCGCGATCGCGTTACATAAAAGTTCATGAGAGCCTCCAAGTTGAAAACGACGGCCAAGGCTGCACGTTCGTGAGTGAGAGCGGGCGGCGCTGTCGATCGAAACGATTCTTACAGCTCGATCACATCGAGCTGTTTGCTAGAGGTGGCGCAAATGAAGCTGCGAACTTGAGATGGATGTGCGGAATGCACAATCGGGCTCGGGCGCACGACGCGTAGGACGCTGAGATGATTAAGCTCGAGCGTGCGACGAGAAGGTCAGGTAGATGGTCGCGCTAGCGCACACTCCGAGGCTCACGCGCACCCCCTCCCGAGGATCACCCTCAATTCTGCGGCAGAGCCGGGAACTGCACGACGCGTGTTCCGAGCGGTCCCGTAATCGTGAGTGACGACGGCTGGCCTTCGATTGCGGCCGTCGGAACATCGAAGGTGACATCGTAAGGGGTCGCCCAACGAGTCATGTACGGGTACTGCGCCTGAAGTTCGGCGAGGAGCATGCGAATGCGCTTCGCTTTGCCTTCGTAACGACGACCGGCG
>CAJYIL010000096.1 GCA_913774795.1 Pseudobdellovibrionaceae bacterium | reverse complement strand
CGATCTGCCGTTCGCTGAACTGATCTGGAACGATCAAGTCAAAAATCATTTTTGGCTCCCACTCGATACGCGGATTACGATGGATGTCTTTTATGAGCGCCTTCATCCGGATGATCGCGAAGCGACTCGTCGGGCCGTCGAAGATTCGAACCAGAATAAACGCCATTACGATATCGTGTACCGTACAACCAACCCGGCTGATCCATCTCAGATTAAATTTATTCGCGCTGTCGGCTGGACCGACTTTGATGAAAAAGGCGAGCCCAAACGTTTCGACGGGCTCACGCTCGACATCACGCAAGACCGCTTGGCACAATCAGAGCTTCAGACTGCGAAAACACTCGCAGAATCTGCAAGTGTCGCGAAGAGCGAGTTCCTCGCGAACATGTCGCACGAAATCCGCACGCCGCTTGGTGCCATCCTCGGTTTCATTGATCTGTTAAAGGCGAACGAAGCGACGAATGAAGAAAAGGCTCTCTATTTCGACACTATCGCGCGAAACGGCTCAGCCCTCCGCCAAATCGTCGATGATATTCTCGATCTCGCCAAAGTCGAATCCGGCAAACTTGAGATCGAAGAAATTCCGGTCGCCTTTTACAGCACGCTTCAAGAGACCGTGCAGCTGTTGCAGGAGCGCGCAAAGCAGAAGGGAATTTACCTTCTCCTCAACATCGATGACAGTGTGCCGAGCCAGCTTCGCACAGACCCGACGCGCGTTCGCCAAGTCGTTTTAAATCTCGTCGGTAATGCCGTGAAATTCACGGTTGAGGGTGGCGTCAAGGTGCGTGTGCGCGCGGAGAACCCCGATCGAGGACGTGTCAAGATCATCATCGTCGTTGAAGATACCGGGATCGGGATCGATCCCGAAAAACGAAAGCGCTTGTTCTCGCCGTTCGCGCAAGCCGACAACTCAACGACTCGTCGCTACGGCGGCACGGGTCTTGGGCTGGCTCTCTCGCAGAGGCTTGCGAAAGCGCTCGGGGGAACGATCGAAATCCAAGAACAAAGTTCTCCCGGCGCCACGTTTGCGTTTGCATTCGAAGCGGGTGAGTCGGTTGAAGCTCCAAAGCTCGAGACTCGCAAAAAGGGGCCACCTGCTTCGGTAGCGTCTTTTGCCG
Organism: Pseudobdellovibrionaceae bacterium; assembly: GCA_913774795.1. Lineage (GTDB taxonomy): Bacteria > Bdellovibrionota > Bdellovibrionia > Bdellovibrionales > JAMPXM01 > CAJYOV01. Next base: position 1,096 of record CAJYIL010000096.1, on the reverse strand, counting down.
ATCTCCGAATCCTGATCGTCGATGATTCGCCAGACAACCGTGCTTTAGTTTCACGCGTGCTCGCGAAAACCGGCGCCTCGATCGAACAAGCCAGCAATGGCCGCGAAGCCGTCGAGCAGGCGCTGTCAAATGACTTTAGTTTAATCCTCATGGATGTGCAAATGCCCGAGATGGACGGTTACGATGCGACCCGCGCTTTGCGCAGTCGTCACTACATGAAACCGATCGTTGCTCTCTCGGCGCACGCGATGAAAGAAGACGCGGCTCGCTCGCTCGCGGCCGGGTGCGATGCGCATCTGACAAAACCAATCAGCCAAACAGACTTATTCGATGCGATCGCGAAGCTGACGAAACGCCTCACTTGACATTTCGATTTAGCGACCCATCTTAAAAAACGAGTGAGGTCATCATGAAAACTGAAAAAGCGATTTTGGCGGGCGGGTGCTTTTGGGGTCTGCAAGATTTGATTCGCCGTTACCCGGGCGTGATCGAAACTCGAGTGGGCTACACGGGCGGAGATGTGCCTCACGCCACATACGAAAATCACGGGACACACGCCGAGGGCCTCGAAGTCATCTTCGACGCTGATAAGCTGAGCTATCGTCAGCTGCTTGAGTTCTTCTTCCAAATTCACGATCCGTCGACGCTCAATCGACAGGGCAACGATCGCGGTTTGTCGTACCGTTCGGCAATTTTCTATCTCAACGACGAGCAAAAAGCGGTGGCCGAGCAAGTGATCCGAGATGTCGATGCGTCGGGCAAGTGGCCCGGCCGGGTGCAAACCGAAGTGGCGCCATTCAAAGACTTTTGGCTCGCCGAGGCCTATCACCAGGATTACCTGCTAAAGAATCCAGGCGGCTACACCTGCCACTGGGTTCGCCCCGACTGGAAACTCGCCGCTAGATGATCGTTTCTCGAGCACATTCGGCCGTGCTTTAGGTGCTTCGACCGGCTGCGCTCGAGATTCTTCGTCTTTCTCAGCTCATGTGTTGACCTGACCCACAATGAGCGTTAGCTTCACGGTTCTTCAGGTTTTACCTTGTCGCGGGGTGGAGCAGCCTGGTAGCTCGTCGGGCTCATAACCCGAAGGTCGTCG
>CAJYIL010000095.1 GCA_913774795.1 Pseudobdellovibrionaceae bacterium | reverse complement strand
CCGAAAGGCGTCTTGCACACGACAGCGGGGTACTTGCTCTTTGCGGCCTACACGCACGAGACTGTTTTCGATTACCGAGACGGCGAAATTTACTGGTGTACGGCCGATGTCGGCTGGGTGACCGGCCACTCTTACATCGTATATGGGCCGCTCGCCAATGGTGCCACCACGCTGATGTTTGAGGGTGTGCCGACATATCCCGACGTTTCGCGCTTTTGGCAGATTGTCGATAAGCATCAGGTCAATATCTTCTACTCCTCACCGACGGCGATTCGATCGCTGATGCGCGAGGGCGATCGTTCTTTGGCGGGTACATCGCGACGTTCGCTTCGAGTCTTGGGTTCGGTCGGAGAACCGATTAACCCCGAGGCATGGCAATGGTTTTACCAACACGTCGGTGAAGAACGCTGCCCGATCGTCGATACTTGGTGGCAGACAGAGACCGGGGGGCATCTGATCACGCCGCTTCCAGGAGCCATCGATGAGAAGCCAGGCTCGGCGACGAAACCCTTTTTCGGCGTCAAACCTTTGCTCGTCGATGAGAAAGGCGCTGAGCTCGAGGGTGAGGCGAGCGGAAATCTCTGCATCGCCGATTCTTGGCCGGGTCAAATGAGATCTGTTTATGGCGATCACGATCGATTTGAGAAAACTTATTTCTCGACGTATCCGGGGCTGTACTTCACCGGCGACGGATGCCGCCGCGACCGCGATGGTTATTACTGGATCACGGGCCGAGTCGATGATGTGATCAATGTGAGCGGACACAGGCTGGGCACCGCCGAAATCGAAAGCGCGCTCGTCGCAAACCCGAACGTCGCAGAAGCTGCGGTCGTCGGTTATCCTCACGACATAAAAGGCCAAGGAATCTACGCGTTCGTCACCTTAAAGGTCGGTGTCACTCCGTCGGAGGATCTGCGTCGGCAGCTCATCCAGTGGGTTCGCCGCGAGATTTCGCCAATCGCTCAACCCGATCTTTTGCAATGGGCGCCAGGCCTGCCGAAAACGCGCTCAGGTAAAATCATGCGCCGTATCCTACGAAAGATCGCCGAGAACCAGCCCGACTCCCTCGGAGACACGACAACCTTGTCTGATCCTGGAGTGGTAAAGACCTTAGTCGAGGGGCGCTTGAACCAGTCGCCTTAAGCGCCCTGTTAACTTCGGGACAGCGTTTAGATCTTTTACGCCTGTCACTCAGCTACGCGCTGTTCGATTTCGTAGACACGCTTTGAGATGAGCGTCTCGACGTGAGACAGAGTGACCGTGACGCGGTCAAAATCGTCTGTCTGATCGACAAGCCGCGCTTGTCGTCTCAACTTAAGCCGCTCTTGCAACATACCGTGAAGGCTTGAGAAACGACAATTTCTCCGCTTCGCTAATTTCACGCAAATGGCCTCCCTTTTGCCTCTTCGAAGCTTGAGATCGCGCCGATGTAGTTCATGGCGAGGAGAGTGAGACAGATGAAACGCACAACACGAATGAATCGAGCAGCCTGGGTTGTTTTAGCACTTCCCCTTGTTGCGATCGCAACCACCTTCCAGAACTGTTCGAAAGTGGACTTCGCAACAACGGTTGACCCGTCTAAAACGACAGCTGGCGAAAAAACCACGATGTATCAAGAAGCGGTTGTTGGCCAAGCCAACGTGCCTCCGCTGAAGCTCGTCTTCATCGTCGATAACTCGTTTACGATGCAGGCCAACCAGATCTCCCTGGCATCGGCTTTCGGCAGCATGTTCGCTGGCAGTAACGCGACAAACTTGGCCCCGTTTGACTCGACGGCTTACATCTTTACGACCGCTCAGATCTCGCCTGATAAATCGGTCAATCCGCTTCTTCCGACGTTGTCATTCGATGATATGAAATCAATGAAAGCTTCAGACTTGATGGCTCTTCGTGGGCCAGCAAGCTCGCAGGTCGATGGCAAGTTTACGGGCGATCTCGTCAGCTATTCGCTTTCCAATTTGCCAGATCCTGTGACGATGTTGAATCGCCTCTCCTACGTGCCGTCGCCGGTTCTCGGCATCTCGGCAACCGGCGCTACGCCGGTTTCGCTCGGTGTTCACAAAGACCGCTCGGGCTCGGTCGCGGATTTCGCTGCTGATTTTTCGGAGCGGATCTCTTACATCTCACCTACGCGCGCAAGAGTCGATTCGACTGGCAAGAGCGCGCTCGATCCGGTGATCGATAAAGAGTCGGGTCTCTGTGCTCTCGCGCGTGTTTTGAAAAACAACTCGAACTTCTTGAACAAAGGTGACTTGGCTGCTTACGTCATCGTTTCGGACGAAGACGATAATGATCCATCAGGGCAGCAGTGCTTGGACGCCATCCAGGACATGAAAGACGCGGACTTGATCGACACGCATTGCGAGACGCCGCGAACGAAAATCTCCTACAATGCGCCGAACTCGCCAAATGCGTCTTGCGCCTTCAATTACCAAAAGGGCTTCACTTACGAGGTGGCCTACGATGTTCCGCAGACGAAGATTGAATGGAGCGACTTCTATCACCTCAACACGAATGCTCGTACAAAAGTCACCTACAAGACATCGTCATACAAGTATACGAACTACAAGTACGACATCGCCTATTATGTTTCGAATCCGACTTACAAACTGAAGCAAGTCGACGTTTCGTGGTTCACGAAGTCGACCTCATGTAAAGAGCGTGACGGCGTAAAGTATGATTGCGTCGATTCGTTCGCTCCGCAATCACGCACGGTCGAAGGAACTTACACAGGTTCGAACTGCTCTTCGTTTTCTTCGGTTTATGCCGGCGCGGTCACCAACGATGCCGCTCACCCGATCAAATGTGCGCAAGCGGCGCCTCGTTCGGGAATCGCGGGCGCCTGCCCGACTTCGAATGCAAACGCATTTGATTGTGATGCCGGTTACACGGCTCAGTCGCTCCAGGTCGTTGACGATTCAAGCTCTGCCTCTTGCTCGACTTTGACGAGCAAACTTCCGGGCGGCGCTTTGAAATCTGGTGTGGCGGCACAATATCTTCCCTCTTGCGGCGCTGCTGTCGCACAACCTCAAGGCTCATCGTCGGTTGCGGGCTTCTGCGCCAACTCGGGCGGAAAACCTGGCTGCGTTGAGACGTACTTGAGCTCATCAAAAGACGTTTCGCAAGTTTACTCAGCGTCAACTTGCCAAGCCGCCGTCGATTCCGCGAGTTTGCCTGCAAACGCCATCAAAACGGTTGGCGCGACCAACGGTCCAACGTGCGCCGCCAACAATTACAACGACAGTAAGGCGACTCTGGGCAAATGCGCGTCGCCACTCCCAGCGAACGTCGTGTCGTGCGTGGATTCCACGCAAGCCAATGCAGGAGTGACTTTGAGCCGTCGTCCGTCTTCGACGACGTGTGCGGCCTACGCGTCGTCAAGCCTGTCGGCGAACGCGGACGCATCTTCGGTAAAATGCACCGATACCTCGACGACCTCAAAGGCTTCGACAATTGTGACGTTCAACACGTCGAATTACGTAGGCCTCAATCCGAAAGTCGGCGACCTCTGCCCGGCCGATCTCACAAACTCGGCCAAAGGCACGTACGGATCAACGGCGACTTGCAAGATCACGGCGGTCGACACAGCTTCGAAATCTTACAGCAACACATGCGCAGACAATTCGGCGACGATCGCAAGCTTCTGTTCGGGCGCCGTTCGCAACTGCACATCGCCAGTCGACAACGGCTCGAACGCTCCTTACCAAGCATCGGTTTCCAATAAGACCGTGAACGGGACCATCACGTGCGATACAAAGTGCTCGGACGCCTACGGCGCGTGCGGTGCGGTCACAACAGGTCTCGTGAAAGACGCCTACTTCAATTGTTCAGCAACTCCCGATACGGTTGTCTCTTCGAATTCAAAGATCGGTGTGCTCTCTTCGATGAAAGACGCGCAGTGCTCGGCTCCGTCAGTCGTGAAAGTCGACAAGTCTTACCAGCGCAATGGATCGGTGAATCAACCGATCGCGGGTAAACCGTCGGCCGATGGCGATCCGAACGCGCTGATCAATTACATCAAGGAACGCTCGAAAGCTCTCTTGGGCGACGAACTTCCTGCGACATCGGTGTTCGTCAGCCAAGCGAATGGCGGAAAAGGCCAAACCGAAGGACGCTCCTACAAAGCCTTCGCGAGCGCGATGGGCGGATCGAGCTTCGACGTCGGCGCACCTGCTTCGACATATGCCTCATCTCTTCAGATGTTGAGCGGCGTGATTAAAGACAAGCTTGCTCGCTCGTTTTCGATTCAAGGTTTCGATCAGAGTCAGGTCGTCACACGCGCTTGGTTCCGTGCAGCGGGAACGTCGGAGTGGGTCGAGAAACAAGAAGGAATCGACTGGACAGCTTCGGGTGGCACGGTCACCGTTTCGCAAGCGCTCGACATGAAAGCCGGCGACTCGTTCCGGTTTGAGTACAAGTAAGTGTGAGACTAGACCTTTGGCCCTGCGGGCTGAAGGTCTCTCCTCCTTCGCACATCCCGTCATGACGATTCTTTTATGAGCCCCATCTCAGGGGTTCATGTATGCTTTGTTTTATCTATGCCAGCAACTCCCGCTCAAACTCGTGCTTACTTTGATCGCCTCAAATCCAAAGGCGTTAAGACACCCCCTTCGAATCTTCTTGGTTCGACCGGGCTCACCGTTTCTCGTTTGGGTTTTGGCGGTTACCGCGTTCATGAATTCGAACCTGAGAATCGACAAGCGCTGCGCGACGCGCTCCTCGGCGGCATCAATCTCATCGATACGTCTTCGACTTACACGGACGGAAGCTCCGAGCGTCTCGTCGGCGATGTCACTCGTGAACTGATCGAACAAGGTGAACTCAAGCGCGAAGAGTTCGTTGTGGTGACCAAAGCTGGGTACGTGCAAGGCAGTGCGCTTCGCGAAGCGCGTGAGCGCGTCGGCACGTCTCGAGCTTATCCGGAGATGGTGGAGTTTCAGCAAGACTGCTGGCACAACATCTCGCCCGCCTATCTCGAAGAGCAAATCACAAAATCTCTTCAGCGCCTCAAGATCGACGCGATCGATGTTCTGTTGCTGCACAACCCTGAGTATTACTTAAAGGGCGGGGGCACGCGCGAGAAGTACTACGAGCGCATCGACCGCGCGTTCCGTCACCTCGAATCCGAGATCTCAAAAGGCCGAATTAAATCCTACGGAATTTCTTCGAACACATTTCCCGAAGTCGAGTCGCGTTCGGATTTCACCTCCCTCTCGAAAGTTTACGAAATCGCGCGAGCGATTTCTCCGGAGAATGGGTTTAAGGTCATCCAATTCCCGTTCAATCTCTACGAAGCTGGCGGTGCTCTTCATTTGAACAACAATCGACAAAGCGTTTTTGAATTCGCTGCCGCAAAGGGCTTAGGCGTTTTAACGAACCGACCTTATAACGCTTTCGCGAAAGGCCGCGTCTCTCGTCTCACGTCGTTTCCAACGCACGATGAAGTCGAAATCAAAGGCGGACTGCACACGACTCTCGGTCGCGCGATCGAGCTTGAGAAGAAAGCGCCAGGCTTCCCGAAATCGGCTCAAGGATTCCAATGGGCGCACGCCCTTCGCGACCGATTAAGTGATTTAGATGACTTACTGGCCTGGCGAGAAGCGTTGTACGCGCAAATTTATCCTTCAATTCGGCAGGCACTCCAGCGGGTCGACTCGGCTCAAGGCGCGTGGGCGCAAGATTACCAAACGGCGATCGGCGATCTCTTAAACCTCGTGACCAAAGATCTCGAGAACCTCGCCGAGAAAAAATCGCTGCTGCTTTCAGAACAAGTCGGCGGCCTCGTCGAAGGCCTCACAGATTCAAAGACGCTCTCCCAACGCGTGCTTCGCATTTACATGGCGTTCCCGGCCGTCTCTTCTGTTCTCGTCGGCATGCGCACGCCGAAGTACGTCGCTGACTCGTTGACGGTCGACGCGCCTGTCCCGGCCGATAAAGCACACGACGCTTTGTTGCGGCTTCAGCGGTATCGGTCTTAGGTTTCTCACGGGGGTGCGGGCTCGCTTCGAGTTGCGCTCGGGCTCCGTCGCACTTTTGGCTGAGGTCTTCCACTTCGTATGAAGCTCGTGAATGATGCGCTTACTCCTGCTCGCGACATCGTCGCCGGAGTAGCAAACTCGGCTCTGAATTTTGTAAATCCGCGACCTCTTTGGTGTATGAAATTCGTTTTTGCGGCCTCGAGTTGTCGGTATGAAGTCCGTCTTTCGTTTTTACGGCTTCGCGTGTTCGGTGGCGCGAGGGACTCATGTGACTTCGGCCTTGAGGCCACGATAAAGCAAGGGCCTCGCGCTCTTGCGGCCTCGAGAGCTCGGTGAAGCGATGTTCTTTACGTTGATGTGAGGCGGGTTCCGATCCGACATCCGGCCGTGGTGACGATTCGGAAATCAGAATTAAAATCAGGGAATTTATTTGTGGGCTTAAACGTTCGTTTTGACTCCGTTTATAAGAATGATATAACAGTGCCCTCATGGTTCAGAGGCGTGTTCACGGGTCAAGTGCAACAACGCAAATTTAGTTTACCAGTCTTGTTTCCACCCCAAAAAATGTTTCGTAAGGCGTTTTCCATCCGAGTATTTTTCTTGGTCGATGGTTCAAGAG
>CAJYIL010000094.1 GCA_913774795.1 Pseudobdellovibrionaceae bacterium | reverse complement strand
ATATCGCTGTTGGAGCGCGTTTAAGATCGACGATGAAGTATTTGTCGTGGCGGCTGATGACGCGGTACGGTCCTTCATACGGCGATGAAAACGATGTTCTCACTTGGTCGTTGCGGACCAGGACATGGGAGCACGTTGCTAGGTTCCTGAAACAGAAAACAGAGCGCTTCCCATGACGCGACATTTCGGCCGGTGCCAACGTGTTAAAATGATTTTTTAAAATCCCGAGTAAGTTACCGGGTGGAATTTCCTTCGTCGTTGGCGTCAGTAGCTCACCTGGGAGACGAATTGGTTCGCCGTAGACGAGTTCAGCGGGCGTCGCAGAGATGTCCTCCTTCCAGGCTGCTCGAAGTCCAAGCAAAACTGCTGGTAAAGCGTCGTACCAAGATTCGTTGTGGCACAGGAGCGCTGCTTTCAGCTGCCGGTGGAGACGTTCTACGAGTCCGTTCGCCTGAGGATGATACGCCGTTGTTCGGAGGTGTTTGATTCCAAACAAGTCGGCGAGAGTGCGAAAGAGTAACGATTCAAATTGACGGCCTTGGTCGGAGGTGATTCGTTTCGGTACTCCGTAGCGTGCGATCCAGTGGTGAATCAAAGCACGTGCTACTTCTTCGGTTGATGCGTTTTCGAGCGGAATAGCTTCGGGGAATCGAGTAAATCGATCGACGATAGTGAGACACTGTTTGAATCCGTTAGAGACTGGTAGTTTTACCAAGTCGATGTGGATATGTTCGAATCGGCCAGACGGCGGTTCGAAGTTGGCTATCGGCGATGATACGTGTCGCTGGACTTTGTTGCGCTGGCAGTCGATGCAGGATTTGGCCCATTCTCGGCAATCTTTATTGATTGACGGCCAAACGTAGCGTCGAGCGACGAGTTTCTGTGAAGCTCGGGCGCCAGGGTGCGCTAAAGAGTGTAGCGACTCGAACACTTTCCGACGAAGTAGTCCAGGTACGTAAGGACGCACTGTACCTGACGCGATGTCACAGTACACTGCTGGTCCGTTGCCGAGATGGATGATTTTGCGATCCAGCGCTGTGTTGCCGTGCAATAGCTGCTGGAGTTCGTCGTCGTTCTTTTGAGAATCAGCAAGCTCTTTCGACGTAATAGGAGCTGCCACGGCTTCGACTCGTGACAGAGTATCGGCGACCACGTTGTCATTGCCTGACACGTGACGGATGTCAGTGGTAAACTGACCGATGAAGTCGAGTCGACGGAATTGCCACGGGGTTGCTCGTTCGGTGCGTTGTTTGAACGCGTGCAGTAACGGCTTGTGATCCGTGTAGATCGTGACGTGTCGTCCTTCGAAGATGTGTCGAAAGTGTTTGACAGCGTCGTAGATAGCGTGCAATTCGCGGTCATACGTCGAGAGTTTTTGAATTGACGGCGGCAGTTTTCGGCTGAAGAAAGCTAGTGGTTGCCAGTCGTCGTTTTCTCGCTGTTGAAGAACAGCGCCGATTCCGTATTCCGACGCGTCGGTGAAAACAGCCCATTCTGCGTCGTTGTTAGGATGAACGAGCAGAGTCGCATCGGCGAGAGCTTGTTTTGCGGCGTCGAAAGCATGCTGAAGGTCGGGAGTCCAGTGGACTGGATGAGATCCTTTCACGTTTGGACCTTCGAGCAATTTGTTGAGTGGCGAGAGAATTTCCGCGGCGTTCTTGACGAACTTCCTGTAGAAATTGACCGTGCCGAGGAATCCGCGTAATGACTTGATCGTCTTAGGTGGATCCATCTTGGTGATGGCTTCGACCTTTTCCGGAAGCGGTTTGATACCGTCTTTGTTGATGAGGTGTCCCAGAAACTTCACCTCCGGCTGTGCGATTTGGCACTTCGGGACGTTAATAACTAGTCCGTAGTCGCGTATGCGTTGGAAGAGGATCTTGAGGTGGACCATGTGCTCCTCCTCGTCTTGGGACGCGACGAGAAAGTCGTCTATGTACGGGAATACGAAGTCCAGGTCTCGTGTGATCTCGTCGACGAAGCGTTGAAACGTCTGCCCGGCGTTCTTAAGTCCAAATGTCATGTATAAGAATTCAAACAGGCCGAACGGCGTGATTATTGCCGTTTTTGGGACGTCTTCTGGCGCGACGAGGATCTGGAGAAATGCACGGACGAGGTCGAAAACAGAGAACACTGTCTTTCCATGCAGGAATGCGGTGAAGTCGTCGACGTAACGCAGCGAGTAGTTATCTGGAATAGTGCGGGCGTTGAGTGGGCGGTAGTCGCCACACGGTCGCCATTCGCCGGACTTCTTCTGCACTAGATGCAGCGGAGATGACCAAGGGCTATCGGAAGGTCGACAGATGCCGAGATCGATCATCTTCTTAAATTCCTCCTGTGCGATCTTGAGTTTCCGCGGGCACAGGCGTCGTGCTCTAGCTTTCACGGGAGGACCGTCGGTCGTACGAATATGATGCATCGTCGAATGCTTCTTAGTTTTTGAGTACGATGATTCAGGACGGGTAATGTCCTCGTATTCTCGGAGGAGTTTGCTGTAATCCGAGTCGTCATTAATCGCCTTGACTGAATCTAGCGACGTCGTGAGTTGCCAGGTAGCCTTCGCAGTGAGGTTAGTTTTGCCGTCGCGTAGGCATTTTCGTTTCAGGTCGACTACCAAGTCAAAATGACTCAAGAAGTCGGCCCCGATGATTGGCTTTGTGACGTCGGCGACGATGAATCGCCACGTGAAGTCTCGTCTGAGTCCGAGATCCGGCGCGAGCGTGAGCAAGCCGTATGTTTGAATCAGCGAACCGTTGGCGGCGTAGAGCTTATATCTGATCGGGCTGCAGGTCGCGTTCTTCACCAAGCCGCGTGGAAAGACGGAGAGGTCCGAGCCAGTGTCCACGAGGTATTGTGTCCCAGTGGCTTGGTCCTTTACAAATAGGCGGCGTGAAGAGTTGGCAGAATCACTGTCCGCCTCTAGTGACTCTGGTTGGCGTTTCCCTGAAACTTGCATCCGGGAACGCATGAATGCGCTTGGACGCCGAATTTGGCGTGGTACCAGCAAATACCAGTGTTTTTATTCAAGCGTCGGCCTGAGGAGCTGCGTTTCCTGGGGTTACGACGACCGGGAGTTGGAGATCTGCC
>CAJYIL010000093.1 GCA_913774795.1 Pseudobdellovibrionaceae bacterium | reverse complement strand
CGCTGTTGATTCGATCGGATCAACGGCTTCGATCGTCGAAGATGTCCAGGTCGTTCGCGCAGAGGGCGCAGCCGGCGGGCATGAAGCAGATTTGCTTGTCTCTTGTCAGCACGATCGCCAGCGTCTGTTGCATGATGTTCGTTGTCGTTCTTTAAAGGCTTCGCGCTTCTCGCAAGCCGGCCTTCACTAAAGCCCTAAATCACTTCGATTGATCTCGGCGCGCGAACGCAGAGCCCGTAACTCTTCGCTGTCATCTTCGAGGTTCAACGCCTCGGGCTTCCCGTGCATCCGAAACTTTAAATTTTTCACTCGAGGATAATCGATCGTCAGCGTTGCGCTGATTTCTCGGTCGCGGTTCATCACGCCCGAAGACCTCATCTCCGCGCGACGCCCGTCGAATTTCGCGCTCGCCTTCGACCATTCCAGATCCCCGTCTCCCAGAACTCGAAACTCAAAACGCAGTTGCTCAAGGAGAAGCGGTGAATTTGCATCGCGCGCGAAAAGCGCATTCTCAAGTCCTCGCTTTAACCCGTCTTTGAGCTCAATTTCACCTGCGTCCATTGAGATCAGCGGAGGCTCTTCTTCTTTGCGCTGCGCTCTCACATTGAGTGTTTGAAAGTCGAATTGATCCGCTTCGGTCGCACCAAGAGAGAGACTCGAAGAAAAGTCTTTCACCCGTCCTTCGTCGATTCGCGCCGACACATTGCCCTCAATCTCGCCGAGGGAACCTCCGACAAGCACGCGCTGGACATCGGGATCGAGTTTCAGTCGTTCAATCTCCATCTTAGCAGTCCCGCGCTTCAGCGTTTTGTCGAGATCCACGTGAAGACGCCCTACGAACGTTCCGTTCTTCAGAATCGCATTTGGCACACGCGCGGTGACGGCTTTAGGATCGATCTCGATCGAGAGTTCTGCGGATTCTACAAGTTGAGCCGCGCGGGTTTTGCGGTTCGAGAATTGGATTTGGGCGCGGCGGAGTCGCCCTTCGAAACGAGCCACGTGATCGGATTTAACCTGAATGTCTCCGCTCAAGACTCCGAACTCGTTTGCAACGCCCTCAGGCCCCCGCACACCCACTGTTTCAAAAAGCTTTGCGAGTCTTAGCGACCTCACCTTCACGTCGAACGGCTTCCACGTCGCGTTCGGTAAACGAGTGGCGCGCTCAAGCCACAGATCGGTTTGATCGCCCTCGATTCGGCACGCGGTGATTTCAAGCGGCGATGACTGGAAGAGCCCCTGGAAGCGGCCCTCGATCGACGCTTGGCAATCGAGCCAAAGATTCTTGGGCTGAAATTTTTCGTTCGCCAACCCCGATTTCCGCATGAGCGGCGAAAGCATTGACAGCGGGAGCGACTTCACGACCGCACGAGCCGCGATGTGAATGTGCTGATTATTTTCGGGGGTCAGAATGGCTTCGGTTCGTAACGAGCCCTCACTCACTCGAGCGGTGATCGCGAGTTGCGCGTGCGCACTTGTCGCCTGACCCTCAATGCGAAGCGGAGGCAATTGCTCTTGGAACGAGGTCGGTGGTGGGACACGAAGCTCAGTCGCGAGTTCGACCCGCTGATTCGATTTCAACTGAGCGCGAAACGAATCGAGATAAATCTCTTTTGTCTTATTCTCGAATTGAAGAGTGGCGCGCGAAAATTGAAACCCTTCGATGAAACCGCGAACCGTTTCGAATTGTTGAGGAGTCCACCAATCGGTGCGGGCTTCGGTTTCATCGCGCGGCGTGCTGAGAGCCTGGGCTGTTTCGGCAATGCTCGCGTTTGCGGTCGCGCTCTCCGTGCTTGGTAGGCAATGAGCGCGCAAGCCATCGAGGTCGACGATCAGATCTCGAGCCTCGATAAGGCCGACGGCCGCCCGACCCGCAAGAAGCGACCGCAGTCGAAACGGGAGACGGAGCTCGCCGATGAAAACAGACGCTTCAGGGCGACACTGCGGATTTGGCGCCAGTCGAACATGGGTTACGACGACGGCGAGCTGCGGCCAGTAACCTGACGAATCTCGAAGGCGCAGCGAAGCTTCGCCAAAAGACATCGCAAACGGTCGCTTCATGCCGGCCTTCTGGCGTTCGAGCGCCGAAGACACCCAAGCGCTCAAGCGGGCCGGCGAAAAATAAAGGCGAAAGCCCGCACCCAAACAGGCTGCGACCAACACACATAAAAAAAACGCACGCCAACCGGCATGCGTTTCGACATATAGAGTGCGTGGCTTTGAAGCGGGCATTACTCGAAGTAAAACTTCGTCACTTCAAATTCACGGTCGCCCTTCGGCGATCGTACGAGAACCGTTTCGCCGGCTTTTTTACCGATCAAAGCGCGCGCGATGGGCGACATTACAGAGATGCGGCCCTCTTTAACATCAGCTTCGTCGACGCCGACGATTTGATACTTCACGTTTTCTTCGGTCTCGAGATCGGTCATCTCGACCGACGCACCGAAAACGATACGATCAGACTTGATCTGGGCCGGGTCAATGATCTCCGCGCCCGCGAGCGAACCTTGAATCTGCGCGATGCGCGCTTCGATCATGCCCTGACGTTCTTTGGCCGCTTCGTACTCCGCGTTTTCAGAGATATCGCCGTGCGAACGCGCCTCTTCGATCGCCTTAATCACATTCGGGCGTTCGGTGTACATCAGCTGTTGAAGCTCTTCCTCGAGCTTCGCTTTGCCTTTGACGGTAATCGGTAAATTATCGGCCATCTCGTCCTCCGGATGCCGTTGGCTCAAATAGCAACGGCACGAAACCACGACGTTTATCGTACTTTGCGGGGAGCATCAAGCTTGCTATCCTAAACGCCATGTTTCACGCGCTCGTTCAGCAAATCCAGCAAGCTTCCACGGTCGTCCTTTCGACGCACCGCCATTGCGACGGTGATGGATTAGGCGCGCAGCTGGCAGTCTATTCCGCCCTCCGAAAACTCGGCAAAACCGTTTGGGTTCTGAATCCCGATCTTCCGCCTAAGAAATACGCATTTTTGAAAACCAAAGAGATCGTTGGCGTGAGTGGAGGAGAAACTCCGGGGGCCGATTTGGCGTTGATCTTCGACACAAACGATCGACGATTGGTTGAGCCTCTGTTTGGCCGTCTTGAAAACTCGGTCAAACAGATTCGATTTATCGACCACCACCCGACGCTCGCGAATGGTCCTCAGCCAACCGCCGGATCGGTCATTGACACGAGCGCGGCATCGACCGGCGAGATGGCTTATCAGCTCATCAAAGCATTGGGGGTCGAGCTCGATGCCGACATCGCACGGGCGCTCTACACGGCGCTCATTTTCGATACGCAAATGTTTCGCTACGTGAAGGGCGATCCACGCTCTCATCTGATGGCCGCAGAGCTCCTTCGCTTCGAGCGCGAGCCCGAGCTCGTTCATCAAGCTCTTTTCGCAACCTATACGGTTGAGAAGATGAACTTCCTCGCGCAATCGCTTGCGAGCGCCGAGTACTTCGCCGACAAACGGGTCGCGTTCGTACGCGTCAGATCGAGCGAAGCCCGCGCACAAGGTCTTGAGCCCGACGAGAGCGCCGACATTATCGACCTCGTGATGAATATCAGAAGCGTAGAAATTGGCGCACTCCTTCGTGAAGATGCGCCCGGGGAATACAAGCTTTCGCTGCGCTCAAAACGCGCGCCTGTTCTCGCGCTCGCCGAATCCTTTGGCGGAGGCGGTCACCCATTCGCCGCAGGCGCCTATCTTACCGCTGATGCCGACACGGTTCGCGCGCGTCTTCTCGATCAAATGGTCGCCATTGTGATGAGAGGCTCGGCATGAAAGCGAAACGCGAAATCGTCTGCCTCTGCAACTCCGTCTCTCGCGACGTCATCGAAAAAGCGATTCGCGACGGCGCCGATACGCTGAACAAAATTTTTGATGCGACTTCGGCTGGCGTAGGCCCTTGCGGAGGTTCGTGCCGCCGCAAGCTCGGACCCATGCTCGATCACTATCTCGAGACCGGAACATTTCCCGAGAAGCTCAAGAGCGATAACACTGGTAAATGTAAGTAAGTTACTTCAGACGGTAAGCGATGATGGCTTCGGTGTCGGGGCGACATGATCCGCACGAGGTACCTGCGCTCGTTTCGCGCGCAATCGCGCGAACGCTTCGGCATCCACCGATGATGGCCGCGTCGACCTTCGATGTTGCGACAGCACGGCAGTGGCAAAGCTCTTGGTCTTCGTATGGGAACTTCCACTCCCCGCGCGCTTTCAAGATGGCTTCACGTAAAAGGATTTCGGAGTGGGTGTTGCCTTCGGGCACCACGAGATCTGCGAGCGCGCCGACGAGTTTCGGTCGCCAAGCTTGCAGGAGCGAGAGCATCTCGGTGCAACCGCGGCCGCTCAGAGTCGCGTGCGCGACCTGCCCTTGCACGATGTCGAGATCGAGCGTGATTTCATCTCGGCCCTGGAGAGTAACGGTCTGCGTGATCTTCTGCGTCTCAAGCTTCGGTGCGCTCATGGTTCTTTCAGTCTCGCACTGGAGACGGCCGACAGCCAGCCCAGGCCTCCCATCACGTTTCAGCTTGAAGCGATCTAGACTGGTCCTTGGGCCTATGGTTTGATCGACGCGATGACGATTCACACGGTTCGCGCTTTGAACGACAACTATTGCTATTTAATTTCGAACGCGGGGGTGGCGGCGGTCGTTGATCCTTCTGAAGCTGCGCCGATCTCGACGGCACTTCGCGAGCGCGGCTTGAAACTGGGGCTGATCTTAAACACGCATCACCATCACGATCACGTCGGAGGCAATCTCGAGCTCGCGCAAGAGTGGGACTGCCCGATCTATTGTTCAGAAGCGGATTTTTCGCGCGTGCCGGGCGCGACGCGCGCGATGAAAGATGCGGAGTCGTTTGAGTTTGCGGGCTTGCACTTCAGTGTTCTTGCGATCCCCGGTCACACCGCTGGGCAAATTGCATATCACATCGGCGACGCCCTCTTCGTTGGCGACACCGTCTTTGAGATGGGATGCGGCCGCTTGTTCGAGGGTACCGCTCAACAGATGTTCGACTCGCTTTCGCGCATTCAAGATCTTCCGTCGGAAACTCGCTTGTACTTCGGACATGAGTACACCGAAACGAATGCGCGCTTTGCTGCCGAGGTCGAACCGTCCAACTCGGCCGCGATCCATCGACGCCTAAATCAAGTTCGCGACGACTTGCGCGCTCGCGGGGTTGCTTCCGCTCCGACGCTCGCAGAAGAGCGCTTGGTGAACCCGTTCTTCCGCGCGCCGACGCTGGAGGATTTCACGCGCCTGCGGACCGCGCGCAATTCTTTTAGCTGAGTGGTTCTACGTGACGGTGCACGCTTCTCGATGGCGCGCGCCTTCTGAAAAACTCTTTGAGTCTAAGATTATTGGAATCGCGCGAGCCAACTCGAATTTCAGCCGACGCTTCTGGCCCGATTGTGCGCGCCACACATCCATCGCAAATTCTCGGCGGTGTTCGCGCCCCCGCGCGCGAACGGCTGGACGTGGTCACGCTGTAGGAAACGCTTCGATC
>CAJYIL010000092.1 GCA_913774795.1 Pseudobdellovibrionaceae bacterium | reverse complement strand
CATCGAAGTAAAGGACACTCATGGATAAAGTCATCCGCGTCCGTAAATTAACGAAAGATATCCCGAAAGAAGCTCGCCTTCTGTGCGATACGATGTTGTCGGAGCTCGAGAGCGGCAATCGTCCGGTTCTCGAAGCCGTGAAGTGCGCGCTCGATAACGCTTTTTACAACCCGAAAGTCGGCTTCCTCACTCCGGGCGATAAGAAAGTGCGCACGGAGCTCAACGTTTCTTCTGTCCAGAAAATGTCGCGCGTGATCTTCATGCTCGAACAGCTCTTGATGAGAATCGAGACCGGCGGTGTGCAGACGTATCGTGAGTACTACTACATCGCCAAAGGTGCGGTGAAAGCGGATAAGCGTCTAAAGCCTCTCGATTTCGGCGATCAGTCGGAGTGTGATGCGGCCATCGACTTCATCGGCGACATGCTCGAAGTTTACCGTGAAGAGTTGAACTGTTTCGCCAACGACCGCGGTGGCCAAACGTACTCTCAGAACCTCGTCGTAACTGAGACTTTGACTGATGGAACAACGGCTACGATCGATCTTTCGACGCTCGGAACATCACCGTTCCAACCGAAGAACCGTCCGCAAGCGTTGAAGCTGAAGACGAAGAAGAAAGTCGATTTCGTCCTCGTCGTCGAGTCCGAAGGTACGGCGGGAACGCTCGTGACGAACGGAATGACGAAGCGTCATAACTGTATCGTCATGGGCGCCCAAGGGGTTCCGTCAAATGGCGTTCGCGGCTGGTGCAAACTGATCCAAGAGCAGCTCGGTGTGCCGATGTACTTCTTCGGAGATCTCGATGCGTACACGATGCAAAACATCTTCCGTACGCTCAAAGCGGGCTCGGCCGCTTCGTTGATTCGTAACTCTGACTTCTCGGCGCCTGACGTTCGCTTCCTCGGCGTTTTGCCGGAGGATGTGAAGCGCTACGATCTCGATTGCTACAACGTAAACGACAAAGATCCGCAAGAAGGCCGCTCGTTGAAGAAAGCGAAAGACGCTCTCCAAAACGACCCGTTCTTCCAGGACAAAAAGAATAAGCGCCTCTCGGCGATCCTCGAATGGTTGATCAAAGAGAAGAAGCGTTGCGAGCAGCAGTCGCTCTTCGCCGTCGATCCTCGCAATCCGCGGATCATGGAAGAAATCTTGGTCGACAAGATCAAGCGCGGCTCGTTTATCTAAGGCTCGGGCCTCACATTTTAGGTATTTTCCTCTCGGCGGTTGTGGGTAGTCCCTGCAATCGCCGAGTGTTTTTTGCGCTGGGCGCGTTCGCGCGAGGGGCGTTGGCAGGGGTGTGGTACGACGGCGAACCCCCAAGCCAAGGATCCGCCACAGATGCTCCGTGCAATTTTGATCTACGCCGCCGTGTTTTTCCTGTGTCTCTTGCTCGCGCCCAATGCGAACGCCGGCCAAAACGGCGACGTTCTCCTGACTTGCGTCGCTGAGCGGGGTCAAGATCAAGCGGCGACTCAGTGGGAGATCGCGCAGCTCGAAACTGAACAGATGCTCAACGTGGGCGGAACAGCGGTCGCTTTGAAGCCTTATGTCCTCTGGGGTTCAACTTACGTGCAAATCGCAACAGATCACCAAGACGACCAAGTCGTCGCGAAGTGGGGAGCCGGCCGTACACGTGAGATGGACAACGGTGTTCGCGTGACTTGCTACTTCCAGCACGACGACTGATTCGTGAGCTCAAAATCTTGAAGCTTGATAAGGCGTCGTCGGAATCACCGGGGGCGCCTTTCTAATTTTCTCCCGGAACGTTCGCACCAAGAAAGGTTCGAAGTTAAATCCTAAAGAGATTCCCGCCGTCGAATTGTTCGCGGCGCCTTCGGCTTGAGAGCCGATTGTTCCATTCGATGTTTTGCGAAGAGCTTCGCGCCACGCCTCGGAATTCTCCGGGAACGAAGCCGCAAACAGCCGTACACTCCAGATATCGTTGATCGAGTAAAGGTAGCCGAACTCCAGCGAGGTCTGAAAGCCGGAGCGCGCGACCGTCACTTCTTGACCGCCGTTCATCCATGAAATGTTGGTCCAGGTCGCATTCAAAACGAGATCGAAATAAAAGAAATGTCGGCCGACTTGATAGCCGATCTCGGGGCCGTATCCGACGGCCGCCAGCCAGCGTGTGAACTCTTGTCCGTCGACTTCTTGCGACCCATTGGCCACCAAATCACGTCGTGAGACTCGCAAGATCGGGATGAAGTTCACACTCCAGCGCCCCGAGCGTTCCGGGCGATACGTCGGGAGATTGGTAATCGAAAGCGCACTCACGTATTGCAGGCCCTTTTGCCACCATTGGCGGGTGTCGGCGGCTTGGAGCGAGATGCTTCCGTCGTTTGGGCGGTCGTACGTGAAGTATTGAGTTGTTAAAGAGAAGGTCACCGCGTTCGGCAATGTGAAGAGGTTAAAGCCTTGCGCGTAAGCGCGTGAGCGTTCGTCTGACGGGTCGAGCGTGATGTCGAGTTCGTCCGCGATCTTGCGCGTGCGGGTGTCTTCAAGTTTCGCCTGAAGTTTCATCGAATCGCCATCGCGAACGAATGACGAGTGCCAGACGCCTTCGGTGTTAAGCGATTGGTAGAGAAACCGCTTTTCGTCTTCGGAGCCGCTTGCGTCGAAGTCGTAACCACGGTGAAGAAACTGCGGGAGCGTTTCGTCATAGGGGAGAAGCTTGTAACCAAAAAGCGCCTGACGTTCGCTCACGGCCTCCTTTAAGACTGGAATCGCGGCGTTCGAAAGCTCAAGGTTCTCGGCATTCGGTGGCGCGATCGCGACGGTCGTGATCGGAGGGAGGGAGTCGTCGATCGACTGTTCATCGAGCGAGACCGCCGTATCGGGTTTAAAGCGCGTCACTTCAGGGTCTTGGGGATTCCAGGCACTGCCGCTCGCAAAATCGACCAGCCATCCGACCGGGGCACCGATATAGAAAACGAGGTTTGAGAAAAAGCTCGCACCCCAGCGGTACTTCGTTTTCAATTCGACGTCTTTACTCAAGCCGTCTCGACGAAGGGTGAGTTGAGGGCTCTTCTCGCGCGGGACGAAGATATATTTCGGGGTTTGTCCCACGCTTTTTCCATCGAGAATGATCTCGGCGCCCGGCGGATCACTCTGAATAAGCACGGCCTGGTTGCGGCCGTCGCGGCCGATCGTGGCGCAACCGCTCACGAACAGGCCCATGGCGATGAGAATCATTCTCGAAAACTGCATGCCGCCTTAGTTTGCCATGAGCCTAGTCTAACTGCACCAATCCTTGTCGCGACTGCGACCTAAGGAGTAGTGTTAGGTCTTCCAGGAGATAACAGATGGCTAGCAAGATCGAGACAACACCCGAAATGGTGAAGCAGGTTTACGCGACTTCGCGTGAACGTTTGAAGACGATGCGCGACCGCTTGAAGCGTCCGCTCACTTTGGCGGAGAAAATTCTCTTCGGCCACTTGGACGATCCAAAAGGCCAAGAGCTCGAGCGCGGTAAATCATTCTTGTTGTTAAGACCCGACCGCGTGGCGATGCAAGATGCGACCGCTCAAATGGCGATCTTGCAATTCATGCTCGCGGGCAAAGACGAAGCCGCCGTTCCGTCGACGGTTCACTGCGATCACTTGATTCGCGCGCACATCAACGCGAACGATGACATGAAGACCGCAAACTCCGAGAACAAAGAAGTTTATGAGTTTCTCGCGACGGCATCGTCACGCTACAACCTTGGTTTCTGGAAACCAGGTGCGGGCATCATTCACCAAGTCGTGCTCGAGCACTACGCCTTCCCGGGCGGTTTGATGATCGGAACAGACTCTCACACACCAAACGCCGGCGGCCTCGGAATGGTCGCATGCGGTGTCGGTGGATCAGACGCCTCTGACGTCATGGCCGGTCTTGCGTGGGAAGTGAAAAACCCTCAACTCATCGGCGTTCACTTGAAAGGCAAACTCAACGGCTGGACGTCGGGTAAAGACGTCATCTTGAAGCTCTTGGGCATCCTGACGACAAAGGGCGGAACAGATAAAATCATCGAGTACTTCGGTGAAGGCTGTGAGTCGATCTCGGCAACCGGTAAAGCGACGATCACGAACATGGGTGCCGAGCTTGGCGCCACGTGCTCGGTGTTCGGTTATGACGACCGCATGAAAGCCTACCTCGATATCACGAACCGTTCGGCGCTCTCGAAACTCGCAGACGAAAACCGCGACTTGATCACAACCGATCCCGAAGTCCTCGCAGCTCCGGAGAAATACTTCGATCAAGTGATCGAGATCGATCTTACGACGCTCGAGCCACACTTGGTCGGTCCTCACTCACCAGATATTGCTCGTCCGATCTCGAAAATGGCGGAAGAAGCAAAAGCCAACGGCTGGCCGACAAATCTTTCGGCCGCGCTCATCGGCTCTTGCACGAACTCGTCGTACGAAGATATCGGCCGCGCCGCTTACGTGGCTTCACAAGCGCTCGATAACGGCGTGAAAATGCACCAGCCATTCTTGGTGTCGCCAGGATCGACGCAGATTCAAAACACGATTTCGCGCGATGGCCAGATGACAACCTTCAACGCCGTTGGCGCGACGGTCATGGCCAACGCGTGTGGGCCTTGTATCGGTCAATGGAAGCGAGACGACGTTCAAGCCGGAACACCGAACTCGATCGTCACATCGTTCAACCGTAACTTCCGTGGTCGCCAAGACGCCAACCCAGAAACGTTCGCGTTCATCGGTTCACCAGAAGTCGTCATGGCGCTCGGTATCGCGGGTCGTCTCGACTTCAACCCGCTAAAAGACGAACTCACCGCTCCGAACGGAACAAAATTCCGCCTCTCGCCACCGATCGCCGACGAACTCCCGAAAAAGGGTTTCGTCGCCGACCCAGAAGGCTATCAAGCTCCGGCCGGAAAATCGGCGAAAGTGGCAGTGGCTCCAACGAGCGATCGCTTGCAACTTCTCGAGCCGTTTGCAGCGTGGGATCGCGCCGACGAAATGCCGTCGATGCCGATCTTGTGTAAAGCAAAAGGCAAGTGCACGACCGACCATATTTCTCCGGCCGGCAAATGGCTGAAGTACCGTGGTCACCTCGACAACATTTCGAACAACATGCTCCTCGGCGCGGTCAACGCGTACACGGGTAAAGCAGGTCTCGGGAGCAACATTCTCACTCACGAGAAAGATCTCGAGTTCGCGCAAATCGCTCGCGATTACAAAAAGAAGGGCGTTCACTGGGTGATCGTCGGCGACGAAAACTACGGTGAAGGTTCATCGCGTGAGCATGCGGCGATGTGTCCACGTCACTTAGGCGCCAACGCGGTCATCGTGAAATCGTTCGCGCGTATCCACGAAACGAACTTGAAGAAGCAAGGTGTTCTCGCTTTGACGTTCGCGAATCCGGCTGACTACGAGAAACTCCGCGAAGACGATCGTCTTACGATCAAAGGCCTCACGACGTTCGCTCCAGGACAAAACCTGATTGGCGAAATCGCGCATGCCGATGGCAAGAAAGACACGATCGAACTCAAGCACACGTACAACGCTGAGCAAATCAAGTGGTTCCAGGCGGGCAGTGCCTTGAACCTGCTTCGCGCGAACGCAGGCCACTAAGCCTTTGTTCTCAAAAGCAAAAGCCCGCGGGTCCAAACCTCGCGGGCTTTTTTATTTTACGCGAGCCTTGACGGGCTCGTTCGCGGCTTCAAGTTCAGTTTATGACGATAACACGCGGCTTCTTCTGTCTCCTTGGTTTAGTTCTAGCGGCGATCCTTCTGGGGCACCCGGCGTCTGGTCTAAAACCTTTCGCGTTTCTTCTCCTTCCTTTAGTGAGCTTCTACGCCACCGTGCCGTCTGAAGATTCGAAACCTAAATTGCAGCCTTGTCGCTGCGACAAGAATTAACGGGGACAATTTCTAGTGTCTTGCGTCCACAAGAGTTGGTATGTGAGGCTGCTGGTCGGTCCTCCGATGTCGAGCGAGTCGATCGCCGCGATGAGATTCTCCGAGGGGTTCGAATTCATCGAGTTGATTTCCAGGCCGATGGTCATCAGTGGCATTGTCTGACGTCCTCTCATTTGCGAACCGCAGTAAGACCACATTGGGACATCTCTGAAATCCGAGTGGAGCAACACGTCCTCCGCGCGTGGGCCCACGAATGTTTGCGTCAGGTTCATGCGTCTCATGATTCGCGGATCAACCGTGAAAATCGACGAGTGCTGAACCGTGATCGTGCTTTGTCCTCCGGCAGGCACCGACACGAAACCTCGTGCATCACTTCCCACGATCGCGACTCGGTACTGGCCCGAGAAGCGCAAACCTAAAACGACCATGCACTGCTTTCGTTCTGTCGAAGGAGAGCCGGCGGCGAGCTCCGTCGACATTTTGTCGAAGAGAATCGAGACGCTGGAACCATCGGGAGAGAGCGTTGCAACCGCACCTCCCGATGGGCAGCCGAGGCCTTGCATACGCGTCACTTGCACTTCGATGTCGATCGGGGCCGCGCCGTCGCCCGGGCGGTACGGTGACCGCGGTGGGCGAGATTCGCGCGGCGGAGCGACGGTTTGACCAGGCCACTGGCCTTGGCCTTGCGCTTGGCCTTGTCCCGCGGCGATCTGTCCGGCACCGATCCGGGGCGGCCGGGCCGGGCGAGATTGCGCGTGAAGATCAAGAGCCGCGAGTAGCAAAGTGAGTGCAAGAAAAGCGCGTTTCATGGTGAAGACCCCTCAAAACCAAATATGTTTAGTTACAGCGGCGGAATTGCAAGTGGTAGACGAGGCCCGACGAGATATCGGCTGAGTCGACCGTCGAGAGAGCGTCTTCACCCCATGGTGAACCCATCTGAGTCATGCTTGTGTTTACGCGCATGATCGTTTCGGCGCCACAAGGCGACCAAGTTTGCGCTGAGGCAATCAAACGGTCAGTCGTTTCGAAGGAATCGTTCAAAGGCCCACGGAAGTTCTTTTGTGTTCTGGCTCCGCGTGATCCCGCGAAGAAATACTCAACCGCAAGTTGCGAAGACGCTTGTCGAGGGAGTGAGTTGAACCCGCGGTAATCGATCTGCACGATCGAAACCGAATAGCCGTTCGGAACACGAACCGGGATCGACAAGTTACAAGATTTACGATCGACGCGCGGGCCTCCTCCGCCTGTCATGACTTGATACGAGTCGAAGAGAATCGAGAGCGATGTGGAATCAGGCGAGAGCGTGACGCTCGCCGATCCTTGCGGACAGCCGTTACCGCCGTAGCCCGGGTAACCGAGCTGCAACGACTGAGCGTGAGCTGCTTGCCCGAGCATACAAAGCGCGAAGGCGCCTAAAAGAGTTTTCAGTTTCATGTGTGTCCCCCAAAGAGTCGCGACGCCGGTGGAGAAGTGACCCATTCACTTCATGACGTTCGCTTGGGAGGGACTATTTCAACATTCGTTCCAAGGTCTTGATGGTCACAATGCCTCTTGGCACCTGCTTATGGAAGACATCGAGTTTGTGCGGGGCGTTTATTTTTCACCGACGGGGTTCGCGTCGGTTTCGCCGACTTTCACGACCGGAAACAAGTAGGTGGTGTGCACTTGGTTGTTCTCGAGAATTTTATAAACTTCGAAGACCGGACGTTGAGGCGTGAGTTTTTTCTCCGCGATAAATTCGTTCGCACGCGGGTAAACTTTCATGGGGCTGATCGACGGAGCCCCGTCGAACTCGGCGACGACATAGTCGTGCGGAGGTGTTTCGCGGTACTTAAAGCCGTCGGGCATGGCTTGAGCAGGTTTCGCGCTCACGAGGCAGCCGGCGTTTGAGCGAAGCCGGTCTTCGGCGACGACATCTGGATCGTCATAAAATTCGCCAAACGAGAGCTCGCACTTTTCTCCGTTCGCCTTCACCCACTTTTCGACTTCCTCGAGAACGGGCATGATTTTGTGATACGCGCCCACGTGGTGCTTGTAGACGAGCATCATCGACGGGTGATGGCTTTGCGTGACGGCCACAGGTTTGAAAGAGCCAAGACGGACCATGAGAGCGAGAATGAGTCCGGTGACGACAACGGCGACGAGAGCAAGGATGGATTTCACGGTCGAGAACCTCAGAGCATGTGCCAGTGAATAAGCTGCGTAGGCGTCTGAATTTGCCCGAGCTCGCCCACGTTGAGAACTCTTTCTTTTAGGAGCGGATGCAAATTCAAAGCGTCTTTGAGTTGCTCTCGTTGATCGCTTGTCAGTGTGGTGTTGCGAGACGCCTCGAGCGCGCTCCTGACTCCCGAAATCCAGGCGTCGAGAAAGACAGGCCAGTTCATCTCGTTTTCAAAACCGGTAGCCGTTGGCACCTCCACAGGCGCTGCGCCGGCGTTGAAACCGAGTCCTATGTTGGTTGTCACTTCATTGCCGATCATCACGTTCTCAATGAGAAGGCCTGCGATTTTTTTATCGGCGAGAAACAAATCGTTCGGAGCTTTGAGATTAAACGGGCGATCTTCATGCGCACGTTTGGCCGCGGTGAAGAGCGCGAGCCCAATGAGCGGAGAAAGAATGGGTTGCGGCGCGTGCTTGAGTGGAAACGACCAGGTGCTGAGGAGCGCGTTGGCTGGCGTTGTCCAGGTGTGACCGCCGCGGCCGCGACCGCTCGTCTGTTTTTCG
>CAJYIL010000091.1 GCA_913774795.1 Pseudobdellovibrionaceae bacterium | reverse complement strand
TCCCAAAATTGACGGGCGCTTATTCCATCCTCGTCGTGTGGGACGGACAACCCGACACAATGGTCGCATTCAAAAATGGTCCTCCGTTGTTGGTTGGCATCGGCAAAGACGAAACGGTCGTCGCCTCCGATATTCAAGCGATCATCGCTTACACGAATCATGTCATCTACCTCGAAGACTTCGAGATCGCCCGCATCCGCGGAACGGCTTGCGATATTTTCTCGGCCGATGGCAAACCACTGAAAAAAGAAGTCAGCATGGTTCAGTGGAATGCGGAACAGTCGGAGAAAGCCGGCTTTAAACATTTCATGTTAAAAGAGATCCACGAGCAACCGCGCGCCGTCGCCAACGCGATGGCGCCGCACATCGATCTCGACAACCACACCGTTCGTCTCTCGCGAGTCGGTTTCGCGACGACGGCTTACGAACAGATCGAAAAGCTCGATGAAGCGGCCGATTGGATCGAAACTCAAACGCGTCTCAAAAATATCGACCGCGTGTTTATCATCGCGTGCGGAACATCGTTCTACGCAGGCCTCATCGGCAAATACCTGATCGAGTCGCTCGCAAAGGTTCCGGTTGAATGCGATATTGCCTCTGAATTCCGCTACCGCGATCCGGTTATTCCGCCTCGCACTCTCGTCATGACGATCTCGCAATCGGGTGAGACGGCCGATACTTTGGCGGCTCTCCGTTTAGCGAAACAGTCGGGGGCTCTCACGCTTTCGATTTGTAACGTTCGTCGCTCGACAATCGATCGTGAAGCGCACGGGCATTTGTACATGAATTCCGGCGTTGAGATCGGCGTTGCTTCAACGAAAGCGTTTGTTTCGACTCTTACGGTCTTAAACGTTTTCGCAATGGCGCTCGGCCGCATCCGCGGAGTTTTGAATCACGAAGCCGAGCGCGCTTCGATTGAAGCTCTCCTTGCGGCGCCCTCCCAGATGGAAGCCGTGTTGTCATACGACAAATTCTTCGCCGAGGCCGCGATCCGCTTAAAGGATTTCCGGGGCTTGTTGTATATGGGCCGTGGCGTCTCTTATCCGATCGCGCTGGAAGGCGCGTTGAAGCTCAAAGAACTCGCCTACATGCATGCCGAAGGTTACGCCGCTGGCGAAATGAAGCACGGGCCGCTTGCGCTTATCGACGAGCGAATGCTCATCGTCATGGTCGCACCGAAAGATCAACATTACGAAAAGACGGTTTCGAATCTTGAAGAAGCTCGCGCGCGCGGAGGCAAGATCATCTCGGTCGGAACAGGCGATGACGAACATTTGAAGTCGGTGAGCGAGTACTACCTCTCGCTTCCGGAGGCTCAGTGGTCGGTGCATCCGCTGCTCTCGGTCATCCCGATGCAGCTTCTCTCGTATCACGTAGCCGACGTCCTCGGTCACGACGTCGATCAGCCTCGTAACCTCGCGAAATCAGTGACGGTCGAATAAAAGGTAGGTCCTTACTTTTCGGAAACTGCCTTTCCAAAAAGTAAGGACCTACCATCTTGATACATAGCTAATATGCTTCATTGTGTATTCATACATACGCGTATATACGTATGTGTATGAGTACTCAAAAAGACCGTGAACTAAAACGGATCAGTCTCCTCATCGGGGAAGATCAGTACGAGCAAATCAGCAAGCGCAATCTCAACTTGAGCTGGCTGCTTCGCGATCTTCTCGACGATTTTCTCTCCTCCAACAAAATTACGATCGAAGTTAGCGACGAAGCTCAGAGGCTCTACCAAAAGATCGTCTTTTGTACGGGGGCGCGCTATCGTGAGTTCGAACCTTATTTCAAAGAAGCGCTGCACGAGTTTTTGAAAGCACGCATCGAAACCATGCAACGTCTTGAGAAGGACGTCGCTCAAAAAGCCAATCAGAAAACGGACAAAAAGAAATGAACAATATTGATCCTCTCAGCCTCTGGATTGTCGCCGGTCTGATTCTCTTAATCAGCGAGATGCTGACGGGCGGATTCTTTTTGATCTTCATCGCGATCGGGTGTTTTGCCGCCGCGTTGGCTTCGACAGTGGGCGCGACGATCTGGATTGAAGCGCTTGTTTGCGCGGTCATCGCTGTCGTCGGCGTGATTGCGCTTCGTAAACCGATTCAGGCGCGCATGATGAAGACCATGAAGATCGAGGCCGATCTCGGAAAAACATTTCGCGCAAGCGACGCGATCGATTTGCACGAAAAGCGATCGCTTAGTTACCAGGGAGTTCCATGGAGCGCCATCAACGTGGGACTCGAGCCCGTCTTAAAAGGCGATCACGTCACGATCGTCGGCATGGACGGCAACGTTTTATTGATTCGAAAAGAAACCTAAAGGAGTTACGCAAATGCCAATTGTTACAATCGTTGTTCTAGTGGCCGCGGTCATCGTCGTCATGATGATGATCAAAATTGTTCCGCAGCAGCAGGCGGTGATCGTCGAGCGCCTCGGTCGTTATCACCGCACGATGGAAGCCGGAATGCACATTTTGATTCCGTTCGTCGACCGCGTGGCTTACCGCACGTATCTGACTGAAGCCGTTCTCGATATCCCGCCGCAAGTTTGTATTACAAAAGATAACGTTCAGGTCACCGTCGACGGCGTTCTCTTCTACCGCGTGATTGATCCGAAAGCCGCCTCTTACGGAGTGAGCAGCTATGAATTCGCGATTATTCAGCTCGCGCAAACGACGTTGAGATCCGAGATCGGTAAGATCGATCTCGATAAAACATTCGAAGAACGTGAACACATCAACAACGCGGTCGTGATGTCGATTGATTCGGCGACACAGCCTTGGGGAGTGAAAGTTCTCCGCTACGAAATTAAGACGATCAACCCGCCCAAAGACGTTCTCGACGCCATGGAAAAACAGATGCGCGCCGAGCGCGAGAAGCGCGCGAAGATCTTGGAATCGGAAGGTACGCGTGACTCGTTGATCAACAACGCCGAAGGTCGCAAGCAAGACGTGATCAAGCAATCTGAAGCCAACCGGCAGTTGCAGATCAACCAAGCGCAAGGTCAAGCCGATGCGATCTTGTCGATCTCGAAAGCGACAGCCGACGGGATCCGCGCGGTTGCTCAGGCTCTGAACGAAACGGGTGGTCGCGATGCGGCCGCGTTGAAAGTGGCTGAAGAGTACGTGAAGCAGCTCGGGAACATGGCGACGAATTCAGACCTCTTGATTGTTCCTAGCAACGTCAACGATATGAGTGGCGTGATCGCGTCGGCCTTCGGTGTTTTCGACCGCGTTCGCACGCAACAAAGTTCGAAGTAAGCGAAAAAGTCTTAGTCATCGAGATAAGACGCGCCTGAAAGGGCGCGTTTCATTTTGAGAATCTCCCTCGAGAAAATCGATTCCGGTCCCGACCTCACGTAACCTAAAAGCATGATTCACGAGCTCTGGGGTTCGTTTCCGCGACTCCTTGAACAAAACGTCAACGCACTCCTCGAAACGGCTGAGCCGAATCAAACGAAAGCCTTTCAGCTCTACAAAATGTGCCGTCACGAAGATCTGTGGCGAGAGAACTTCGAGTCGTTTTCAAAAGCTCTCGCGCGCATGTACGCCAAGCCACGAGCGCAGAGACGTAAGAATCACTACGATCAGTTTCTCGATCGTCCCATGCATGCTCACTTGTTTCAGCAATTCGCGGTGAACTTCCGGACCGTGTCGATTGACGATCGGGCCGTGGGTGATCTCGCGAGCTGGGCGCATAACCTCATTCGTGTTTCAAAGAAATCAATGAGTGCGGTCTTTTCTCTGGAGACGATGACCGAGACCTTGCGCTCGGTGGTGAACCCAGGGCCTCTCGATAAAGCCGAGAACATTGAATTCGATGACATTTGTGAGAAGTGGAAGAAGGTCGTCTCGCGCACTCACGGTGCACACGAAACACGTGAGCTTGAAGTCCTCGTCACCGAACTCCAGAAGATGAACGATGATCATCACGATCTCGAAGAAGTCAGCGGCCTTCACCCACTTCCGCTGTTAGGTATCACGCCGCCGGAGCTCGATTGGATTAAGCTCGTGCGACTCGCGGCGCTTGCGCATGCGAAGATTCCGAAAGCTCCCGTCACGCCAGGTTTACGGAAGCAATGTCTCAGCGAATTAGACCGAGTCATCCAGCTCTACGAATTAGTTCTCGTAACTGAAATCGCCGAGCTTCAGAAGCACCGGGAATCCACGCGTTTTACGCTGATCGACCGGTGCGAGACTTTGATCGCTGATGCCGAGCCTCGCGCAGCTTAGACCGGCTGCCCTTCGCGGGCGGCCATCTTCGTCTCAGCCTCTGCACGAGCGGCCGCATCCACGATCGCCTGTAGGTCAGCGGCGGCTTGCTCGACAGCAGCCGTACGTGGCGCCTCAAGGCCCTGCGCTGACATCCATGAGCGAAGAGCCGAGCGAGCATTTCCGATCTGCATTGATCGCTTCGTAGTCTTATCGAGGCGGCGGGGACGTGAGCCGTCAGTCGGCGCAGGCGCATCCGCGATTTGCGGCATGTGACCGAAGTTGATGTTTGTTGGCTGGAAGTGATCGGCGCGCATCGGGTCGGTGATGGCATCCAGGAGCGATCCGAAGGCCGATTCACGCGGTGGAGCGACCTCTTCGATGTTGGCCGCGTTCGGTGCCAAGCGACCGTTGATCTTCGCGTCGAGAAAGCGCGAAACCATCAAGCCCATGCAGGTCGACTCGAAGTAACCTTCGACGCCGGTGATTTGACCGGCAAAGAACAAGTAGGGGTCTTTTTGCGAAGAGAGATCGCGGTGAAGTCTCTTCGGAGTATTGATGTAGAGGTTTCGGTGGATAGACCCGAGCTTCAAGAAATCGGCGTCCTCGAGGCCCGGAATCAGACGGAACACTCGCTTTTGATCGGCGTATGCCATCTTCGTTTGAAAGCCGACCATGTTGTAAGCCGTGCCAGCGAGGTTATCTTGGCGGAGTTGCACGACCGCAAACGGCCAGTTGCCTGTGCGAGGGTCGGTGAGTCCTTTTGCGGACATCGGACCAAAACGAGGAGTGAGATCGCCGCGTTCGAGCATCGCTTCGATCGGCATGCAGGATTCGAAGTACGGCGTGTCTTTTTCGAAGTCTTTGGCTTCGATTTTTTTCGCCGCCTTCATTTCTTCGATGAAGAAGAAGTACTCTTTTTTCGAGAGAGGGCAGTTGATGTAATCACGCGTGCCTTTATCCCAGCGATCGGCACGCCACGCGACGTTCATGTTAATCGACTCTTGCGCGACGATCGGCGCGATCGCGTCGAAGAAATAGAGAAACTGATCACCGAAGTGAGACGCCATCGACTCCGCCAAAGGACCACTGGTGAGAGGCCCGGTTGCGATTACGCAAGGTCTCGGAACTTCATCGAGCGAGCGAATCTCGCGGCGTTCGACGCGGATGTTTTCGTTTTCGCGAATTCGGCGTGTGACGGCGGCCGCGAAGACGTCGCGATCCATGCCGAGTGCTTGGCCTGCGGGAACGCGAGCTTCGAAGGCGGCTTGTAAGACCTGTGAGCCGAGTTGTTCGGCTTCCCATTTGAGCTCACCCGGAGCGCTCGTACCAGCGAGGCTTCCGAAGGAATTGGAGCAAACGAGCTCGGCAAAATCTTCGCCCTTGTGCGCCGGAGTGGAAACTCCGCTTCCTCGCATTTCGATTAAAACGACCTGATAGCCTTTTGAGGCGAGTTGGAGCGCGCATTCACTCCCGGCAAGGCCGGCGCCAACGATATGAATTGTCGGTTTTTGCGAGCCCATGGTAGTCCTTTGCGGGATGGCTGATGACGGAAAACGCGACGACAAGAAATTCCAGAAGAAGCGTGTCGGGCATTTAACTCAAGTTTCCGATGTCCTACAAGGGCTCCTCCAGAATAGCAAGTCGCAGCTCTCGGATGGCTTTTTGAGATGGCGTCTCGAGCAGGAGTGGGGTGCGGTTGTCGGCCCCACGATCTCGCAACAGACGGTGCCTTGCGCGTTTGAGCGCGGTGTTCTGTTTATCTATGTGAAACATCCCGCCTGGGCGCAGGAGCTGCGCTTTTTCACAGATTCAATCAAAGAGAAAGTGAACACGCACCTGGGACCGATTAACGGTCAAGCGTGGGCGCGCGACGTGAAGTTTACTTTGTCTCGCAGAGCTGCTGTGACAGAGCCAGGAAGCTCGAGCGATTGAGCTCAGTTTGATTCAAGAATAAATCCCAGCGTGCGGTTGCGGGCTTCTTGCCTGAGCCGGCATCCGTGATCGCGATTTGAGTGCCGGCATTCACGCGGTCGCCTTTTCGCGCCTTCGCGTCGCGAACTCCGTAGTAACGCGAATACAAACCGCCGCCGTGATAAACGACGAGAGTTCGCTCGCCTTGAACCGGTGACGTGATCTGAAGAACCTCGCCTGGGCCGGCGGAGGTCAGCGCCGCTTGCTTTGGTGGAGGGCGACGGCCGGGACGCGCTGGCGGAGGAGGCATTTCTTCAAGAGCGGGCTTCTTCCAGCAAAGAGCCGAAATCAAACCGTCGTTTCGCGTGAATGTTTTAGCGTCGACCGACGGCATCGACGGAGCGACG
Organism: Pseudobdellovibrionaceae bacterium; assembly: GCA_913774795.1. Classification (GTDB taxonomy): domain Bacteria; phylum Bdellovibrionota; class Bdellovibrionia; order Bdellovibrionales; family JAMPXM01; genus CAJYOV01. Next base: position 764 of record CAJYIL010000091.1, on the reverse strand, counting down.
CGTGTTTCGCCGCTAATGTCGGTCGATGGTTCAGGCTCGGCGGCTTCGATGCGGATTTGTTTATTGAAGACGTCGTAAACCGGGTGTTCGAATTTCGGGAGCAAGTTTTTGAGGGACAGCTTTTTTTCAGGCGCTTTGTAGTTCAACACGAGATCGAGCTGCGGAAGGCCCGCGGCGGCGACCAGGAACATTTGCTGCTTCGATTTCAATTCGGGCAAGGCATGACCGGAGAGTTGAACGCTCGAAACTTCTTCGTTACCTGGAACTGTAAAGACCGAACCTTGTTTCACGGAATCGGGAAGTGTGAATTGCGGAGGACGAAGGCTCGCTCGACCGATCTTGAACGACGGCATTAAGAAAAGCGCGAGACCCGGTAAGAGAATCGCGATTTGGATGGCGCGTTTCAATTTGCTCGGAGCTTCTTTCGGTCCGCCCCACGAGTGATCGTGATTCGAAACTTGAAGCGCTAAAATCTTGGTCGTTCTGTATTTACTCATACGTACTCGCTCACTTCGATCCCTTTTGCTGGCCGCTTTTTTGAAGCGTCTCGCGCAGCATATCCTTCACGTAATTGTCGCGAGGAGAGCTGCCCAACAAACCTTTAAGGCTCTGCGCGATGCTCGGATCGTTGATCAGCTGACCCAACGTTCCTTTTCCGGAGTCGACTTTCTCCATGATTGAAGCGAGTCGTTCGAGAGCCGCGCGCACCTTAGGATTCTGCGGGATTTCGCCGTGAATATCTTGAAGGACCAAGTCGAGCTGGC
>CAJYIL010000090.1 GCA_913774795.1 Pseudobdellovibrionaceae bacterium | reverse complement strand
CCGGTTCATTTCCCTTACACTGAAGGGGAATGTCATGACCTAGGAAACTCAACAAAGGCTACGTTCTTTTCCGGGAATGCGACACATCCGATGCGATGTACGTCATCAACTCCGGAAAGATCGCGATCACGAAAGTGAAAGGCTCCAGCGAGATCCATCTCGCAGAGCTTGGCGCCGGCGACATGCTGGGTGAGATGGCGTTCTTCGACAGTAAGCCTCGGTCGGCGGGCGCCAAGGCTCTGATGAACTCAGAGGTCATTGAGCTGCCGTTCCGAGCGCTAAACGCACAATTCAAGACATTCCCCGAATGGCTCAAGGCCATCATGCGGACGGTGAACACCCACCTCCGAAATGCGAACACCAAAATCAAAAACCTCGAGAAAACCGCGGAGGATGAAGCGACCTTCTTCACTCCTCATCTTGTCACGCGCCTGTCGGCGATTTTGGGTTTGGTTGCACATCGGTACGGAGAGAAAACCCCCGACGGTACCGTCGTTCCGCCAAACCGTCTGCGCAATTATACGATTCAAATTTTCCAACAACCGACGTCGAAGATGACGCGGTTTCAAGAAGTGCTTCAAGGTCTTGGTCACATGAAGATCGAAGACCTGGGTGAAGGTAAACAGAAACTGACTTTGTTCAAACCCGAAATGATCATGTCGTTTGCGGATTTCTATAACGACTGGGTTTTCAAATCCGAGGAAAAGCGAACTTCGATCGACGAAAAAGAACTGAAACCGATGCGCGCTCTCTTGCACTTCGGCAGAAAATCGACTCCTGACGAAAAGGGTTTCGTAAAACTCAATCTCACGCAGATGCAGAACGAATCGATGCGTGAGCTCGGAAATCTATTTTCACCCGACGAAGTGAACAGCCTTGCGGAGAAAAAAGTCACCGGAGACGTGGGTTCCGGTGACGGCGGGCTCTTCGTCTCCTTCCATTTGAATGAACTCGAGACTCTCTACGGCTACTGGGAAATCATCCACGCGTGCCGAAAGATCGGCTCCAATCACTGATAATCAAGTCGCTCGGTCGAGTGGACGTCTAAACACGTCAACTTGATAGAGCGAGAGCGGACCAAAGCAGCCCCCGCGCACCGGCTTTTTGCGGGAGTGCGGGGTTCACCCATTTTGGAACTGCCCGGACGACCAATTCTCTCAAGGGGTTCCTCCATTTCGCTCGATCGAATTCCGAAAGATGAGTAAATCGATTGAGAGAGCTCAAACGAGAAAGGTTGATATGAAACTATTTTTTGGAGTGATCGCACTTGCCCTCATCGCAGTCGCAAGCCCTCGCGCGCACTCGGCCGAGATGATCAAGCCGCCCGCTGACATAAAATTAAAATTTAATTTCGATAATGGCGAGATCAGCGCGATGATCTCGACTTATTCTAAAGCGACGGGCCAAAAGTTTATTCTGGATCCTGGAGTGCGCGGTCGAGCGACGGTCCTTGTTCCCGGCGACGTTTCGGCAGAAGAAGCTTTCAATCATCTCTGCGACGTGCTGGCCATCAACGGATTCTCGCTTTTCGAGCAGGGCGACACGTTCATTGTGAAGTCAGCGCGCAATGCTCAGCGAGACGCGATTCCGACGTTCACCGAACTTCCGCCTCCACAGCCGAATCGGATGGTCACATGGATCATCAAACCGAAGTACGTGTCGGTCGAAGAGTTGAATAAGCGTCTGCGGATTCTCCCCTCGAAAGATGGCGAGATGACTCCGTTTGAGCCTTCAAACATGCTGGTCGTTTCGGATTACACTTCGAATATCAATCGCATCGCCGAGATCATCAAACAGATCGACGTCCCGGCGGCGGCGAAAACGAAAACCTCGCCGTCTCCGGTAAAAGCAAATTAACGCGAAAGATCCTGCACGAAGTTCGGCGATTCGAGATAGCTCTTAAGATCGACGAGCTTCGAACGGCTCACGCCGAGTGCAATCGGCGCGGTTCCGGGCTGATCAACGAACTGGCGAGACTGAAGCATCTGCAGCGTGATCGGACGATCCGAGCGGATGACCGCATTTTCATTCTCGTCGACTTTTCCGATCGTGTTTCGGAGCGCCTGCTCAGCGATGTACCAAGAGCCTGACGGATCTTGGTCTCGGCACGTTTGCATTTCGGTCCCGCTCGCTCCCCAACGTTTCTCCGCGCAATCGCTCATATCGAAGCTCATGAGCGGTGTTCGGCGAACCATCTCCGAGAGATTCATCGCTTGCTTCGTGCCGTCTGATTTCGTGTATGTCACGCGGCACATCTGATCAACTTGCGAAAGCTTTGCGAGGACAGCGCGCTGGAAATCGATCGGCGAACCACTGTAGGTGAGCTTCAATTGACCGCGAACACCCGCCCGGTATTTTTCAACGATATCATTCGGGAGCGTCGAAATCGCGAAACGAATACGGCTGTCACGACCCGGAGTCGCAAAGTCTTCCCACTCTTTGACTGGCGAGTTGAAGACGTCTTGAGGCAGAGTTTGAGGACGCGGGCTGCTCGTTAAGCCTGCTTCGATGCCGGCATCGATGTCTGGGACACGCTGAGCGAACACATCGCAAAGACCTTGCAACATTTTTCCAACGGCCGAGTCAGCCGGGGTCGCCGCCGACGTGCTCAGCTGCGTGCGCACGTAATCGAAGAACCGAATTTGCGTGTAAGCACGTTTGAAAGCATTCGGGTCTGGGCGCGACTGCGGCGGGAGGTTGGTCTCCGGTCCGAACCACTGCTCAACCGACCATAAACCTTTTTGATAGAGTTCAATGTCGCTCACAGGTACGACTTTCGCGCCGTAGAGAGCTTGTTGACCGTTTGGCGCTGTCATCCTTTTGCCGCCGACGGCTTTCAGCGGACGATAATTGAAGAAGCCGAAGCCGTGATCCGGGCGCGAACGCTCGAGCGTCGCGGAGTCAATCGTCTTGTAAGAAATCGAGTTATCCGGGTGAGCATCGACGGCGTGAATCGTTCCGTCGTCATCGATATCAGTCACGACAAGCGCGTGACCATTTGAGTGAACGACCGTTCCTGGCTTCATATGAGCGCGATCGATCTTGATCGGATAGAGATCCGAAAGATCGTAGTTCGGACTCAAGGGACCCACTCGCAACGTGCGAGTTGAAATTTGATCCATCAGACGCGACCAGTAGGTCAGGAAGTTAATCTCGCGACCTGGCGCCGCCGCGATATTCGAAGCGGCTCGCGATTGTAGGATGTTTCCGTACGGACTTGACGCCGCGTTGTTCTCCGCGAGTTTTTCGTCTTTATCGGCCGGCGACGCATACGGAATTTGGCTCACGACGGGGTTCGAAGCCACCGACATCGGAAGACCGTTTTTGAAGGCGAAATACGAGCGCAGGAAATAAGGAAGATCGGCGCAATCCGAGTAGTAAACGATATCAGGTGTGTCGGTGTTCGCGTACATGTTCACGTTCGGATCACGCATGTGACCTTTGAGCGTGCGCGATCCCGCTTGGCGAACGCCGCGGCCGAATTGCGCAACGAAACGCGAGTACTGCGCTTCGATCTCTGGCGTCCACTCGGGTTGCGTAATGATGACCGGCATGTTCGGTTTTGGCTGACGACGGAATTCGAGAAGACGGAAGGCCGCGACTTTCATCACGGTACCGGTCACCGGATCGTAGACTTCACCCTTTTGGAGCGGCGGTGTTCCCGGAGGCAGACCGGTCTGCGTGACGACCGGTGCCGGCGAGTTCGTTATGGGTGCGGGCTGGGAGACTTGCGGCGGCTGGAACGTCGGTTGGGGTAGAGGCTGCGGCTGCGCGACTGGAGCCGTTTGCAACTGCGGAACTGGCTGCGGCGCGGGACGCGGGTAACGCTCCGGATGGCGAGCCATCTCTTTCTCGAGTTCACGTTGGCGTTTGGCCGCCTCTTTAAGCGCTTTCTCTTGGCGCTTGGCCTCTTCTTTCAAGGCCTTCTCCTGCTGCTTCTGGGCTTTTCTCGCTTTGCAGTTCGCATCGCAACCGAAAAGGCTTGCATGAGCTTGCGGTGCGGCCGACATAACGGTCGCAACCAGAACGGCTTTCAGAAGAAACCGAGTTTTAGTTTGCATGAGGAGGCCTCCGGAAAAAATTCAGTCGGCGAGACGAACTTCAATCCGGAAGCCAAGTCAGTTGCGATTTAAAAGTCGCTCACGCCTTTCGAAACGCAGATCAGCTGAAAAACGCGGGCATCGTCGAGAAGTTCGACAGACGCCGTCGGTTACGCTTTGTCGGTTGTCTGCGGTCGACCTTGTGGCTCAACCCGCGTAAGAAGATTGATGTTGTCCTTGCAGCGTAGAGGTAAGTCCGTTTCGCTCAGGCGCTTTACGTCTTCGCGACCGACCGTGTACACACGAAGGGCGTTGGTTTTCCCGCGCTCGAGAACTGGAACTCCGAGAGTCAAAACGACTTTGTCGCCCGTCTTGACGAGACCGTACTTGATCAACATCTCTTCGATCTGGGTCATCGCTTCGTCGGATGACGTATATGGCGAAATCTCAAGACCTTGGATTCCCCAAACAAGTTCGAGGCGGTTTAAGGTCGGAAGAATGTGTGTCACCGCGATAATGCGCGCTTTCGGACGGAACGATGAGATGATCGAAGCCGTTCGCCCGCTCGTCGTCAAACAAACGATCGCCGAAGCGTTGAGCTTCAGAGCCGTGAGTGACGCGGCGGCGCCGATGGCTTCGGCGACCGAGAAAAACTCGGACTCGAGCGACATGTTGTAGAAGTAATCGCCGTTTCGTTCGACCTCAGAGATCACTTCGTGCATGGTCTGGATCGTTTTGAACGGAAATTTGCCCGAAGCCGATTCTGCCGAAAGCATGAGGGCATCGGAGCCATCGAGTACCGCGTTTGCGACGTCGGTGATCTCCGCGCGTGTCGGACGAGGGTTGCCCGTCATTGAGTCCAACATTTGGGTCGCCGTGATCACGGGTGTGCCGATGCGGTTACACATCTGAACGATTTGCTTTTGGATTTGCGGAAGACGCGTTTGTCCGACTTCAACCGCCAGATCTCCCCGCGCGACCATGACGGCATCGGAAAGACGCACGATCTCCTCGAGATTGTCAATCGCTTCAAGCATTTCGATCTTCGCGACGATGCGCGTGCCTGGCGCCTTCTTCTTGATGATCTCTTGGAGCTGACGAATGTCGTCGCCCTTGCGAACAAACGAGAGAGCAACGTAATCGACGTTATTCGCGAGACCGAAATCGAGATCGCGCAAATCTTTTTCGGTGAGGCAATCGACCGAGAGCTGCGCGCCCGGAATATTCATGCCTTTGCGATCTTTCAAGATGCCTCCGAAGACGACGGTCGCGAATACGTCGTTTCCTTTGACCGAGTCGATTCGGAGTTCCATCAAACCGTCATCGAGCATGATACGATTGCCCGGAGTCGCGGCTTTCGGGAGATCTTTGTAGTCGGACGGAATGACATGATCACCGCCCAAAACGTTTTCGATGGTGATGCGGTATTGGTCGCCCTCGATCAGTTCCATCGAGCCGCCCTCGATGCGGCCAACGCGAATCTTCGGGCCCTGCAAATCTTGAAGGATGGTCACAGGCGCCGAAAGTTCAGCGGAGAGTTCTCGCAGGTCTTTGATGACTTGAAGATGGGTCGCATGATCGCCGTGAGAGAAATTGAGCCGGGCCACATTCATGCCCGACATAATCGCTTTCTTGAGGTTGGCGCGAGATTGAGTCGCAGGTCCGATAGTGGCAACAATTTTCGTACGACGATCTGCGAGCATAAGGCCTCTCTCTCTTCAGAGAAAAGCCTTAAGATTTACGAGACTTCATCAAATTGGCAAGTGCTTCTTCGTGCTTCGTCTTCACCGACTCGAGCTGTCGCTCGTGCATCTCCTGCATCTTTGCGATGCGGTACTCATACTGAGAACTTTGCGTCTTCAAGTCGATATCAGCCTTTTTAGCCACTTCTTTGCGAAGACGATCTTGTGTCGCCTGCTGATCCTTCAATTCACTTGTGTGATTTTGCTTCATATCGGCGATTTCAACCTCGTATTTGTTCGAGATCTCTGCCATCTTCTGTTGAAGCTTCGCGTCGCTCTCTTGCGACTGTTTTGTGAACTGGTTGATCATTTGTTGTTGATCGCGTTGGTTTCTCTGACGCATTTCGTGAAGCGTTGTCTCAAAATTCTCGCGCATGGCCGCCGACGCACGGTCAAAGTAATTCCTGAGCTGACTTTCTTTGATGTCGCCTGACGTCTTCAACCGCGTAAAGCGGTTGTTGTTTGAGATTTTCTCCTGACCCAACGCTTTATCGCTTTCAGCCTTCGATTTGGTCATCCGCTCTTCGTTGCGAAGATCGTCTTCGGCCATTTTTTCTTTGTAATACTGATGGGTCTTGTTGAGCTTCGAATCCAACTCCGCGTTTTTGCCGTCGACGATCTTCGCCGTGCGCGTATTCGCGGCATCAAGAGTTTCGACACGCACTTTCTCGAGACCTTCGATATTTTTCGACATTGAGTCCCGCAGGTTGCCAAGCTCACGAGCCTTTTCTTGACGGTGCTTGACGTCTGCGCGAACGGCGTCGGACTTTAAACGCCGATTCTCGTCTTCGGTCGCCCGCAGACGGTTGCCGATACGCCCTCCGACCGTGCCTGATAGCTCATCGCGCGATCGTTCGTTCTCATCACGCAAGGCTTCGGCGGCTTTCTCGAACTTTTCGCGGTTGCGCTCGATGCCCTGTTTCATGTCTTCGCGGTTTTGCTCTGCGTTCTCCGCGCTCATTTCCTTTTGCTCACGCAGCGTCGCCGTAAAGTTATCGTTCAAGCGATTCACTTCACTCTTGTGCTGACGATCGGCCGTCTTCAAGCGCGTCTCGCTGTTTCGGCGGTATTCACGCATTTGTTTCTGCGACTGATCGACACGCTCATCGCGATCGGAGGTAATCGCTTTTGTTTCTTTTTCGTGAGCTTTGTTCAAGCGCGACTTCAACTCGTCGTTTGCTTCACGATTCTCTTTGCGAGCCGCTTCGTAAGTTTCTGCGAGAGTTGCATCTTTCTCTTTAAGCTGGTCCTCGTAGTGACCTTTCAAAACTTCGCGCTGTTGCTCCGAAGTTTGGTTCTGCCGCACAATCTCGCCCTTCAGCGTGGAATCGTTTCGCTCGAGTTTCGCTGAGGCGTCCGCGGAAAGACGCTGAAGCTGCTGTTGATGCATGTTCCGTAAGCCGTCGATTTCTTTTTGGTACTGCATATCACGGCGGTTCAAAGCGTCCCGCGTCTTCGCCTTCAGATCGTCCATCGACTTCTGGTGGTCAGCCTTCACGTTATCGAGTTCGGTCTGCGCCGTCTCCGTGATGTTCTTCACTTGCTGGCTGTTTTGCTTAGCCTGCTCGGCTTCGCGTTTTTGATACGCTTCGCGCGTGCGACGAACCTCTTCCGACTGCTTGTTGCGATCAGACGCCGAGTTGACTGCCATGAACCCTCTCTTCCATGAGAAGACGACTGCTTTTTCTTTCGAGTGTAGCATTCCTGCCCCGGTCTCAGGGACTGGTGGGAGATAAGATCAGGACGATCGTCAGAGGTGAGATTTTACAGACCGTTTCGACGGCGAAACATCGCTCGAAGCGCTTGATTTTCTGCGTCCGCTTTGGCTTGTTTTTCGGCGTTTGCGCGAGCCGCATCTTCGACGGAGGCCACTTTGCGATCGAACACCGCTTTGTTGATCTCGGCCGCAGCTTCAGCGGCCTCTTCCCAAGTCTGACGAAAACGCGCGATCGCTGCTTCGAATTCCGCTTTAGGACCTTTGTAGAGACGGCCCCACCGGAGGCAGAGGTCTTTAAAAGGAATAGTCATTGGAAGACCTGTCGCGGCTTTGCCGTTGAAACCAATTTGCCCCAGCGTGTTTTGCAACCCCTGCGAGACCAGGAGAGTTTCGTGTGAGCCTCGCGGTAGAAGTTCCACATCGGTCGACGTCGCGAGCGCCGTCAAATCGGTCGCGGTTTTCGTGACCCAGAACTGACCCTCCGACAAACTTCGCACCACGCCGAACTCGCTCGTGACTCGGAAATCGGTCGAGGCTGAGCGCACCCAGATCG